>NZ_JAUBQS010000153.1:0-2196 GCF_036701355.1 Microcoleus sp. Pol12B3 | reverse complement strand
ACTCCTCAAAAGCGCTATTTTTACCAACAGGGGATGAGGGCTATAAGTCAGATTCAATCTAGCTCCTAGCCATCCTTTTCACCCCCCCAGATAGCAATCCTAAATCATTATCATGATTGTGATACAATTATATGCAATACTAGATCGTGACCATAAAAAAATGAATAACTTACAACTGCAACAAAAAGATAGGCAAAAAAATAGATTGTTTAGAATCTTTCATTAAAAGCGATATCGATGCAATAGAACTAAAACGAGCAATAGCTGTAAGGATGGCGCTCTCAGGTAATATATACCATGAAATCAGCAATATTTTAGGTGTAAGTAATTTTTTTATTGGTTATTGGAAAAAACAATTTAAAACCAAAGGCATCGCCGGAATCAAACTAGGACATAAAGGGTCAAAATGGTATTTAACAGCTCGACAAAATACTGAAGTAATCGAGTGGTTAAAGGATAAAGAATATTGTAAGTCTAATGAGATGTTACTTATTTAGATAGAGAATTTGGTGTAATATATAAATCAAAACAGAGTTACTATGAACTTTTCAACCGGGCAAAAATTAGTTGAAAAAAACGTAAGGATTCAGGTCTGAAAAATGGGAATGAGCTCAGGCCGAGGAAAGTCACAAGAATGGGCATTTATAGCCTCACGGAAAAAAGTCATTACTGAACGAGCTTGAAAACGACAGGTTTGAATCACACTCAATAGATTAGCCGTTTCCTCAAATCGTTTCATCGAACGAGAGCCGCCAGAAACTTTCCGCTTAGTTACAGAAGGCCGTAAAGAACGTTCGGCTTTATTATTATCAGGAGGAACCGAGGGGTCAGAGAGAAAATACCACCACTGTTGAGCCTTATCCCGTAAGGATTTGAGCAACAAACCTGCCGCATAACCCACAAGGTTCAACCAACTGGCCAAAGCCTGATTCAATCGTATTTTGAAATCCTGAACCCACGAGTCGTAGGTGAGTCGATCCTTAGTCTTTCGCCATGACTCATGGGCCCTAAAAGCTTCATTAATTAATGACAGAAATATTTGAGCGACTGCTGCATTATTGTTGCCAGGAAGTTCCAGCACTTTCTTGAAATGTCGCCGTAAATGGGCCAGACACTTCTGTTGAGCTGCGACTTTCACGCCATTATAAACACTGAAATCATCTGAGCTTAAGACTCCTGCAAATTCTTTGCTCAGCATGGTTTATAGTTCCACGCGCCCCCTGGTATCTGCGGCATGAAATAAACAGAATCCTTCTCCACTAGCCGTCCACAGCCATTCTTTAACTCCCATGACACACCAAGGGGTTTCATCTACATGAATGTTTGATTGCTCTTGGGCCCATTCCCACAGTGCTTTAATCGCTGGTTTGACTGCTGCTGCTACTCGTCGTTGATTGGTTTTTTGGAGTGTTCCCACTCCCACTTCTATCCGGCCAAGTTCCCATAACAATTCAGTCAGCTTTTCGTAGGAAAGATGTCCATAATTTCCCAGCCAGACTAAGAGTGCTTGAAGATTAACGCTCAAGTCTTGTCCTGGAATTATTCCGCTTGGTGGTTCTCCTCTGACTACTGCACCACATTCGAGGCATTTGCACGATTGTGTTTGATATTCAACAACTTCGATTGGTTTGGCGACTAGACTTGCTACTTGCTGTCTATGGATGTTAATTACTTCACTTAATTCTTGAGAGCCACAATTGAGACAGATGCTGGGTGAGCTAATTTCGGTTCTGTCTACTCGCCCAAACCCTTTGCGGGTTTTCCCCTGATGACCTGGTTGTCCACCTGGTTTCTTTTTCTGGTCTTCTTCTGTTTTGACTGTTGGTTTCTCTGGTTTTTGGATGAGATCCGTTGATGGGGGCTTTGATGAAGTTTTACTGGTTGTTCGACCTTTTCCCGTAGCAATAGCTAGTTTTTCTTGCAATTCTTCAATAATTTTTTGCATCCCCAGTACCATTTCTACCAGTTCAGCTTGGCTCAACTGCTCGATTTCGGTTTTTTTCTGCTCTCTGGTAGCTGGGGACTTTTTCATTCGTTTATTTTACCAGATGCCGTCACTTAAGTTTTTTTGACCTGAATCCTTACAAAAAAACTCAAAAAACCAATCCTAAATTTGATAACTGGAGTTTAGACTAAATAAGCCTTAAAGCGTTATGTGTCTCAACCCCAGAACGTTTATTTAGCAACGGCAACGGT
>NZ_JAUBQS010000058.1:0-39765 GCF_036701355.1 Microcoleus sp. Pol12B3 | reverse complement strand
GACCATTTTTTCAGAAGGGGATAAGGGCTAGAACCTTGATTATATCTACTCTTTGACGGGGTTGTCACCCCGTCAGCGATTCATCAACGCAGGGTTACTTTCAATTTGCTCGATCGCTTCTCCTGCAACTTTCATCTTTCCAGTCATCGTATCAGTGCGGTTATTTTTGCTGAGTTGTTCCAGCAGTTGTTGAATTTCATTAGCAGCTTCAGCAAGATTTTGTTTTTCGGCTGAATTATTGTAGTAATTTCCTTCAACATAACTGCCTTGGTCGTTAACCGATGTCTCGCGGTAATCACCACTTCCCATCTTGATGTTACGTCCGCCTGTCATTTTTTTATCTCTTTGATTAGACATATTTGAATAAGACTCCTTGGGTGGTATAAAAGTAGCAGTTTTTGGAGCGGAGTTTTCATTTTTTTCAGCATACCATCGAGGAATAAATTCTTGAGGTATTCCCGCGATCGTAATTGCATTGCATCCTAACTGATAAGCAAAATCATAGGTTTGCCCTGCTCCTAAAGCATCATAAAACGCCACTGACAATTCAATCGCTGCCCTATCATCAATAGCCTGACTCATGCCAATCACACAATTAATGTGTTTGGCTATTTCTTGAGCTTGGTACTTTGAGTGACAAGCGTTAAGTACAACACATTCAACCTGTGCAGAAAACAATTGAAAAAGTCCTGCTAGGGCTTCAGTATCAACTAACTTTTGACATCCGGTGTCATCTTCAAAAACCAAACCATTTTCTCCCGCTCCATGTCCGCTAAAATGAACAATATTCGGCTTGTGGTCTAAAATTGCTCTCCGAATATCTCTGTATCGCGTGGCTTCTGCGGATTCAATCAAAAATAAATCCCTAGAGTGCGATTGCTTTAATCCTTCTTTGATTTCTCGCACTTCTTCATCCAAGCGCAAAGGAGTTGTTCTTTTAGGGTTGGCCGATAACATCAAAATTTTTCGATGAATAACATCGTAAGTCACAAATTACTATCTCCAATAACTCTTGACAATAAATGTTGTAGAATTAGGGTATCTCTTCATAGATTTACCGCTAAAAGTTTCTGTTTATTAATGATTTATTGTATTCGCTGAACCCGGATTTGGAAAACTATACAATCGATCGGTTTTTTACCTAGCCAAAAGTTTAGGTCATCACCCCACCCAAGGGTTAGTTTACATTCGATCGCCCATTGGGAAAGTCCTAACCCAAGAGTCTTACAAACAAAGGCCGATCACCCTCCAAGACGCGATAGGGCGATCGGGCGGAGTAAAAAAAGCAGCCGATATTATCGAACAGGTTGTATTGACTCGAAAGCCGGTCTTCCCTGAAAAAAAGCCACAGACTGTGGTAGGATTTTGTGCTGTAACTGAAACCACAGCCCCTAAACAAACCATAAGTAAAGCAGTAGCCAAGATTTTCAAATGTTTGAGTATCATATTTAAACAGTCCATATTCATTCATTTTAGAGAATTTTGAAATTGAGACAGTGTTGCTTGTTGGCGATTGCAAGGAAAAAGGTAGCAGTCGATGCGATCGCAAAATTTCCAGCAACGGTTTCAGCAATTAATAACGTCCGGTGAAACCTCGGCGGTTGCTATAATTCTAAATAATCAAATCAGGATTAAGCGTGTCAGCAGCAAACTCTCAACAACAAACGCCTCTATTAGATGCCTTGCGCGATCGCATAAATCACCCACACGCCCCATTCTACGCCCCCGGACATAAACGCGGACAAGGAATCTCTCAACCCCTAATTGACTTATTCGGTGCGGCAGTATTTAGATCGGATTTGCCCGAATTGCCGGAATTAGACAATCTCTTTAACCCAGAAAGTGCAATTGCCGAAGCTCAATACTTGGCTGCCGAAGCATTTGGAGCCCAATCAACTCGGTTTTTGGCCAACGGTTCGACTTGCGGAATTATCGCGGCCATCTTAGCGACTTGCGGCCCTAGCGAGAAAATTATCCTACCTCGAAATATCCACTCATCGGCGATTTCTGGTTTAATTTTATCCGGCGCAATTCCAATTTTTGTCAATCCAGAGTACAACCCCGATTGGGATATTGCCAACAGCATCACCCCAGAAGCCACAGCCGCAGCATTAGAACAACATCCCGACGCCAAAGCAGTAATGATGGTTTACCCAACCTATCACGGCGTCTGCGGGGATTTGCGGACGATCGCCCAAATTACCCATCAATACAACATACCGTTATTAGTAGACGAAGCCCATGGCGCGCACTTTAACTTTCATCCAAACTTGCCAGAACCGGCACTATCAGCCGATGCCGATTTAACAGTACAATCAATCCACAAAACCCTCGGTGCAATGACACAAGCATCGATGCTGCACGTCAAGGGCGATCGCATAGATATCCAAAAATTAAATAAAGCATTGCAGTTAGTACAATCTACCAGTCCGAGTTACTTATTATTAGCATCCCTAGACGCCGCCCGCCAACAAATCGCACTCCACGGCAAAGAGTTAATGGCGCAAACTTTACAGCTAGCAGAAAAAGCGCGATCGCGCATTAGTCAAATTCCCGGATTATCAGTTTTAGAACCGTTAAATACACCGGGTTTTGCAGCATTAGACCGCACCAGGCTAACAGTAAAAGTATCCGATTTAGGAATTACAGGATTTGCCGCCGATGATATTCTGCACTCTCAACTCGGCGTCACCGCAGAACTTCCCATGCCCCGACATTTAACATTTATTATCAGCTTGGGAAATACAGAATCAGATATTGACAATTTAGTTAAAGCTTGTACTTTTTTAGAAGGAAGAAGGAAGAAGGAAGAAGGAAGTTCGGCAACGAGCACTGTACAAGATGTCACGGATGTCAGGAAGAAGGAAGAAGTCCGAAAGAAGAAGTCCGAGAGAAGTAGTCCGATGTCCGATGGAAGATTTGCCCACTCTCCCCCTCTCCCACTCTCCCCCTCTCCTCCTCTCCTCTCCCCCCGCGAGGCCTTCTTTTTCCCAGCGGAAACAGTACCTGCAGACAAAGCAGTCGATCGCCTGTGCGCCGAACTCATCTGTCCCTATCCCCCAGGAATACCAGTCCTGATGCCGGGTGAAATCATTACCCCAGAAGCCGTTGACTACCTGCAACAAATCCTTGCCGCCGGCGGAAAAATCACAGGTTGTAGCGCTCCTGACCTCCAAACTCTCAAGGTTGTGCGACAGTAAATATAAAGGCTTGGGGGAAATGGGGAGAATTTCTACTTCTTCCGCGAGTTCCAACTTCGGTCTTGCTTCAATCAAAAATCAAAAATCAAAAATATAACTATGCTTTGGCCCTACGTCACTCCAGGCATCCCGGATGACTTATTTGAACGTTTACCGGGAATTCCCATGAGTAAGCGAGAAGTCCGACTGCTGTTAATCTCCCACCTGCGGCTGCAAGCAGATTCAGTCGTGTGGGACATCGGTGCAGGTACTGGTACGATCGCCGTAGAAACAGGTTTGCTGTGTCCCAAAGGTCGCATTATCGCCGTCGAAAGGGACGAAGAAGTAGCAAGCTTGATTCGCAGAAATTGCGATCGATTCGAACTCGACAACGTAGAAGTCATAGAAGGCAGTGCCCCGGAATGCCTCAAAAATCTCTCCAATCCCCCCCACCGAGTCTGCATCGAAGGAGGCCGCCCCATTAAAGCTATTCTCCAAGAAGTCTGGGGGTACTTGCAACCTCAAGGTCGAGTTGTAGCCACAGCAGGCAATTTAGAGAATCTTTACGCCCTTTCCGAAGGATTCGCCGAGTTGCAAGTCCGCAACGTCGAGGTAGTCCAGTCCGCCGTCAACCGCTTGGAGACTCGCGGCTTGAGTCAAACCTTTGCCGCCGTCAATCCCATATTTATTCTCAGCGGCGAAAAGCTGGATTAGAAGGAAGAAGAAGGCATGACAAGAATTTGACAGGGATACACTAATTAATTATGTAATTCTTAATCTTTTTTAAGTTCACTTAACCTTCATACTTAATAATAGGGGCGACCATAGCTGGATTGACTGCCTGACTTGAGATATTGGATGACTGATCGGGGATGAGGGTTAGCTGTGCAAGGGAGAAACTCGTGCTCTAGAAAAATCCAACATCCAACATCCAACATCCAACATCCAACATCCAAAATCGAATCACCCCCCGCCGTCTGCAAGAGAAATTCATTTATGCCTTGGTCTCGTATCCTCAGTGGAATAGTTGCGATCGCCCTTGCTTTGGGAATGATTATTATGGGGGGATGGTACTTCACCATCGGCTTTGGAGTCATCGTCTACCTAGGCCAATTGGAATATTTTCAATTAGCCAGGGCTAAAGGCATTGCACCCGCTGCCAAAACTACCTTAGCCGTCAGTCAAGGCCTGTTAATTACTGCTGCCCTAGCACCGCAACTCGTAGACGCCATGTTCCCCTTAGCGGGAACCTTAATCTGTTTCTACCTGTTATTCCAACCTAAATTATCGACGATCGCCGATATTGCCTCCTCAGTTTTAGGATTGTTCTACGGCGGTTATTTGCCCAGCTATTGGGTACGCCTGCGAGTCGGCCTCGACCCAGGCAATCTTGCTACAACACAACTTTCGCAAGCAGTAGCAAGCAATTTGCCTGTTAACATTTACCCGTCCCCGTCTTGGACAACTTCGAGCCACATATCTTTAGGATTGACTTCGCTGCTGCTGGCTTTCTTCTGCATCTGGACCGCTGACATTGGGGCTTATTTTGTCGGCAAATTCTTCGGGCGGACTAGCCTATCCCACATCAGCCCCAAAAAGACCGTTGAAGGTGCTGTATTTGGAGTTTGCGGCAGCATCGCCGTGGCCGTCGCTGGGTCTTGGTATTTACACTGGCCGGGGTGGCCGTATACAGGGGCTGGTTTTGGTCTGTTGATTGGGGTTGCTAGCCTGTTGGGAGATTTAACTGAGTCGATGATGAAGCGAGACGCCGGCGTTAAGGATTCGGGGCAGTTGATCCCCGGTCACGGCGGCATTCTCGATCGCACCGACAGTTATGTTTTTACCGCGCCCTTAGTCTACTATTTTGTCACTTTACTGTTGCCCGCGATCGACTCTTTTTTAATTAATCGGTAATTGGGAATTGGGCATGGGGAATTGGGCATGGGGAATTAGGAATTCGGTATATATTCCCAGGCTTTGCCGAGGACGCAGGTTAAAGTCAACTGTCAACTGTCAACTGTTAATTAACTAAGGCAAAACTCTAATTCCTCCCCGACAAACAATTTCCCCCGGACTCAAGATCAACTCTTCTATCTCAACTTCCGGCCCAAAATCAATTTTAAAACCATTGAAATCACTGCTCTTTAATTCTCCATCCATTTCGATTTCTGGTGATTCAAACATCAATTCGCGACCCCTGGCTATCCGCAAACCCGTCCGCAATACCAAAGGAATTTGCCTACCGCCAGCGCGCAAAATTGTCGCAGAAAGCGTCAACAAACCCGCCTCAATTATAATCTGCGAATTTTGCAACTTCAGCGACTTTTCCCTATCTGTCAGCGGCAGCATAGGCAGCAAAAATTCGTTCAAAGCATCAGCAAGCAAAGGCGCTTTCAGCGACGCATTCAAATCCGCCTGACTAAGCCTCAAAACGCCTGCCACGGGAACGGATTCCAGGAGGCGCAGGGGTTGGCCTTTGAGAGCTTGACCGAGGTTGATGCGAATGCCACAGCCCTCTATGGCAACTTCAGTTAGGTGTAATCCTTTATACACAGCACCGCGAGCGGCAGCCGTGACTTTGGGGATCGCACCGCCGAAGATTTGTCGATCGCTCCCCTCAATTTTCACCTTCAACTCGTCCACCTGCTGAACTTGCGATCGCAGCCACAACTGCACCGCCGGAGACAGCACTGCGCTTGCGATCCGGCTGCCTTGACTGGGCGAAGGTCTCCCCGGCTCCTCGCCGAGATTAACAGTCTCACCAGAGCCAGCAGCGGCATCTCTATTGTCAAATTGAATAGAGTTTCGATCGACAGTCATAAACAATTTCAGAATATAAACCTTAATATTCAAGCACAGAAATTTAACTAGAACAGGCACATCCGGCCTCAAAAACCCGGTTTATGAACAGATAGACCGCTGTCAACCTCTGATTTTCCTTAGAAACCGGGTTGATGAATACAAGTCAGATCAACTCTAAAATCAAGCAGAAATCTGGCATCAGCAACGCCAGAAGCACAAAAATTCTCACCTTTCCCCCCTTGGGATCTTTGGGTAGTTCACGAGTTGTGCGATCCCGATGAAAAATTCGCGATCGAGCGTATAAATTTAACCAGCAGTACGGGATTTATGGTAGTGTTGGTTTATGGTCGGGTCAGACCCACACCTTTCAAACCAGCCGCAAACCAACGGTGCAAACCTGTGCCTGCAGCGAGTCTTTTCGTCGTAGTTTTTGCACAGCATTCAGGGTAATGCCATCAGGACAATCTGCACCGGGCACAAGGACAATCTGCACTCTTGCCGGGCGTCCTGTAATAATTGGTCAGCATTATAATTTATTCCCAACCAGGAATTGAGCATTGCTAGTACGGTTAATCAATTAACCGTGTCGTGTTTCCTCCCCACCGCTGGCTCGTTGGGGATTTCCACACTCCCGTCATGTCTGATGAAAGGCTGCAAAAAATCCTCGCCCAGTGGGGCATTGCCTCTCGCCGTCTTGCAGAACAGATGATTGTAGCTGGACGAGTCCGAGTTAATGGCAATATTGTTCGCTTAGGAGAAAAAGCGAATCCCGATCGCGATCTCATCCAAGTCGATGGAGTCCCGGTGCAACCAACGGATCGACCCGCAAAGGTCTATCTGTTGCTCAACAAACCGGCAGGCGTAGTTTCTACTTGCAGCGATCCAAGAGCCCGATCGAAAGTTCTCGACTTGCTGCCACCACAACTGCGCTCCGGCCAAGGCATCCACCCCGTAGGACGCTTAGATGCAGATTCCACCGGCGCCCTCTTGCTCACCAATGATGGTAAGCTGACATTTTGTTTGACCCATCCGCGTCACTCGATCGCCAAAACTTATCAGGTTTGGGTACGGGGCGATCCCCCGGAACGCATACTACAAACGTGGCGTCAGGGCATCATCTTGTCCGGCAGAAAAACTTTGCCCGCGAAAGTAAAAGTTATCGATCGCGCGCAAGACCAAACTCTGTTAGAAGTCATTCTATCAGAAGGCAGAAACCGACAGATTCGGCGAACTGCCGAACAGTTGGGATATCCCGTGGTGCGCCTGCACCGCACAGCCATCGGCCCGATTCAATTGCAGCGGCCCGGTTCGCCAATATTGCCACCAGGCTGCTGCCGACCCCTAGAAGATGCGGAAATTATTTATTTATGGAATCTAGTCAACCTAACATCAATAAGCGTGCCAGTAAATTCCCAGGAGCACAGCATATGACAAAGAATTTATTGTTTTTATTCTTCAAAACAACTAAGAATAAACTATACTCCCAAGAGCCAGAACCAGCTCAGAAGAAGCTAGCGGAAATTGGGGCTCAACTCCGCCAGTACCGCGAACAGCACTCGATTTGTTTGGACAAAGTAGCCGTGGTAACAATGATTCGGCGGAATCTGCTGCAAGCCATTGAGGACGGTCAACTCGACCAACTTCCCGAACCCGTCTACACTCAGGGTTTGATCAAGCGCTACGCTGAAGCAATGGGTTTGGACGGAACTCAGTTTGCCGACTTTTTCCCGATCGAACCGCCGCCCAGATCGAGAACCAAGCTATCCTGGCAAGATGGGCCTCAGTTGCGACCGATGCACCTCTACCTCTTTTACACATTTCTAATTATCTGTTCGGTCAATGTCTTATCTCAGTTGATGAGCGGTTCTGTTACCGCAAAAAACGGTGCGGGAGCCGAAGAACTAGCGCTTGGGCAGCAAGAACAAGCCCGTTTAGCTGCTGAGGCATCGAGAGCCTCACAAAATCAGAAACCGGATAGTTACGAGGCTGTCGAAGCAGTAAGAACAGGTCAGCGTTTAGATAAATCTGGCAATAAACCAGTGATTGTTAACGTCACTTTTAAAGCAGAATCGTGGATGCAGGTTGAAGTCGATGGTAAAACAGAGTTTGAGGGAACTTTGCCTTCAGGGACTGTTCGCACCTGGGGGGCTCAAAAGCAATTGGTAGTGGTAGCAGGTAACGCCGGCGGGGTAATGGTTGCCGTTAATAACGGACAAGCCGAACCACTCGGAGATCCTGGAGTCGCCAAAGAAGTTGTTTTTAAAGCAAAGGAACTCAATCCTTCAGCACCGCCCAAGAATGAAGGTTGAGTGTTAATTGGTAATTGTTAATGGGTAATAAATAGGTAATAGCGGGCAGTCCACAGATTTTAATTAGAATGTCGGTCTTTATTGACTTCTTACCCATTACCCCTTACCCATTACCAACTACCCCTTCTCCATTATCAATGTTTATTAGGAGCGCGCCCGGAGATGTAAGTCATAGTTTTGAGCCGATCGCGCACTTCCCAATTCAAAGCTTCTGGTCGATATCGCCAGCCCCAATTTCCTTCTGCTTTCCCCGGAAAATTCATCCGCGCGTCTGTACCCAAACCCAACAAATCTTGATACGGAACAATTGCCAAATTAGCAATAGAAATCCAGCCCATGCGGATTAAAGACCAGTGAATTCCTTGGGGATCTATGCAGCCTAAATAACGCAAAACCTCATCTCTTTCGTAGTTTTGCAGTTGATTGAACCAGCCGACAGTCGTGTCATTGTCGTGGGTACCCGTGTAAACTACGGAGTTGCGCTCGTAGTTGAAAGGCAAAAAAGGATCGCCAGGGCCCGCGCCGAAAGCAAACTGCAAAATCTTCATTCCTGGAAACTCGTATCGATCGCGCAAAGCTTCCACTTCAGGAGTAATTACCCCTAAATCTTCAGCGATAATCGGCAAGTTGCCAAACTTCTCATTAATTAGATCCAACAAAGCTATTCCCGGCGCTTTAATCCACTCTCCCTCGATCGCAGTTTCTTGTCCGCGCTTCACCGCCCAGTAAGCCTCAAATCCTCGAAAGTGGTCGATACGAGTCACGTCTACATAAGCGAAAATCGCTTCAAAACGCTCCACCCACCACTCGAAATTATTTGCTTGCAACTTCTCCCAATTGTATACGGGGTTGCCCCACAATTGACCTGTATTGCTGAAGTAATCTGGGGGAACTCCTGCCATTAAAGCTGCTTCTCCGGTGGCTTCATCCAAGCAGAATGTTTCTGGATGAGACCACACATCCGCGCTGTCGTGAGCTACATAAATCGGAATGTCGCCAATAATTTTAATGTCCCGCAGGTTAGCATAGCGTTTCAACTCCGTCCACTGGCGAAAAAACTCAAACTGAACGTATTTGTAGTAATAAATCTCAGCATTTAGCTGCTGACGCCACTTCTCTACCGACTCTGGTTTTCGACGGGCAATTTCTGTTTCCCAATTGTTCCAGCTAACACCGCCAAAGTGATCTTTTAGTGCCATAAATAAGGCGTAATCTTCCAGCCAATTCTCTTTGCTTTCGCAAAAAGCTGAAAATTCTTTTTGCTGGATAGGAGATGCTTTGGCTTTGAAATTTTCGCAAGCTTTTTTAAGCAAAGGCACTTTCAAGGCGATCGCCCGCTCGAAGTCTACATAATCTAGCGGAAATTCAGGTAAATTAGCGAAATCTTCATCTGTGAGCAATTGTTCGTCCCGCAGCAGTTCTGGGTTGATCAGCAGGGGATTTCCCGCCATTGCTGAATAGCACGAATAAGGAGAATTTCCGTATCCTGTCGGCCCCAGCGGCAATACCTGCCAGTATTGCTGGTCGCTCTCTACTAAAAAGTCAATAAAGCGATATGCTTCTATTCCCATGTCTCCAATGCCAAATCGACTGGGAAAGGATGTGGGATGGAGTAGAATGCCGCTCGATCGGGGAAAAAGCATAATCTATCTAAAGATATAGGAATTTAACATTGACAATTTGACCTATCTTCCCTATCAGTTAAACTTCGTAGTTTTTAGGGCGATTGTTAGGGCAAATACTTTTGTGATTGTCTCATATTTTCTGCGATAACGTGCTTACCCAGTATTTTTATGGAACTCTACTCAGAAGTTATGAGTAGAGTTCAAAACATCAAAATCTGGAGTTACACGATCGCCCTGCTTTCACAGCTAGGTTTTTTTACCCAGGCTCGTTTGCTGCAACAAAATATTTTGCTGGAGCGTAATCAGTTTCTGCTTAATTTTTAAATCTAACTTTTCTTTGGATGTCGCCCCATCTCTCTGCAGTCGTAAATTGCCCGCCCAAAATCAGCCATCACTTAAGCAGAGCCAATGCACAAATCAGCCGACTGTTTTGTATCTAAAAAAACAGTCGGCTGCGGGATTACCTGAAAAAAGGCTGAGTTTAAGCTTGCTTGTTCAACAATTTCTGCACTTGTTTGAGAGCTATAGCGCCGACGTTGTAGGCAGCCCAGCCGCCCGCCAACAATACGGGCATCAATACTATTAGTATGCGGAAGTCAAAATCCATGAGTTCTCCTCCTAAAGTTTTTTAACAAATTCTCATAATCTATTTGTATCTCATTTTGTGGCCATTCTCCTGACTCTTTAACCAAATATTGTCGCTGAGAAAGTTCCTCTGCTGGCAGCCGAATAGACAGAAGGACATCGCTCCGCAGGAATTGAGATCGAAACTCACTCCTGGGCGGGCGATCGGCATTCGCTGCACCAATTATCCCACAATCTGTTTCGCAATCCCTTCCACAACCTTAGTTAGAGGGTCGTTAGGGAAGTGCAGCGCAAACACTCCCTTGCTGGCGAGCAGCATCATCTTGTCGCTGTGGGGCAGTACCCCTGCCACTGGGATGTTGTAAATACTCTCTACTTGCTGCTTCAAATCCTCGAAATCCAGGGATTCTGGGGCTTTATTGATCGTCATCAAAATCTTGGGAACTTCTAATTTGCGGGCCACATCTACCGTGACAGCCGTTCCCTGAAAATCTTGCTGATCCGGACGCAGAATCAGCAGCAGGATGTCGGAAATGGTGATGCTGAGGAGGGTTTCTTCGTTGAGCCCCGGGTGGGTGTCGATAAATAGGTAGTCTAATTCCAGAAACTCGATCAGTTCTTGAAAGCCGTCGGTAAGCAGTCCCACATCGTAGCCTTCGCGCAAAACTCGCGCTATCTCCCCTGCTTTAATGCTCGAAGGAATCAGGTAGAGGTTGCCGTTACTGGCTAATTTTGGCAGCAGCGAACTCACATTGTAGGCCGTATCGGCGATCGGACACCGGCCCCACAGGTAATCGTTCAGGCAGCGAGCCATGTTGCTCTCGCTGAAACCGAACAGCACGTGAATCCCGGGCGATTGAATGTCGGTGTCCACAATGGCGACCCGATTTCCGCCACGAGCGATAATAGATGCCAAGTTTGCTGTCGTGTTCGATTTGCCAGTTCCGCCCCGGTAAGAGTGGACAGAGATGATTTTGGACATGATCTGCGTATGAGGGTAAGAAACGGCGAGAACCTATTATGATGCAATTCTCTATGCAGTCGAGTTCTCTGTCATTCTTCCTTGCCCCCCAAATCCTCCTTGTCTGCTAAACTATCAATTTTTTCATCTTTTATCCTCTTTTCTGCGCCCCTGCGGTGCCGCATCTGTTTGGCTTTGGCTTGCAAATCGCTGAACTCGTCATGGGGTTTGGTTTCGGCTGAAATAGCACCGCCACCCGCCTCGCACGCACCCGTCGGTGAGCTGCTTTCCGATTCAGTCACAGGGGCGCGCTGCTTCTGCAGTTTGGCTTTTTCCTGCAATTGAGCTAAGTAGTCGTCTGTCTGACTTTCGACCTTGGGAAGGTCTGCGGTACTTGCAGTTATTTCTTGGGGTTCGGAAGGTACTTTTTCAGAGGTTTCTTGTTTGCTAATTCTCAGTTTATCTTTCTTTTGCTGCAATTCTTTAAAGAAATCAGATTCTGTGATTTCTGCGACTTGCTGTTCTTTTTTGGCTTGGTCTATTTCGATTTTGAAGACTTGTTTTACTCGATCGCTAATTGCTTTCCCGTATCCGGCTTTATTAAATCTCTCTGCTGATACAATGCTACCCCCAGTTAAGATTAATGCTAAGGCTGGCGCTGCCACAGGCACCCACCCTCCCAACAGAAAAATCCCAAAGCCGATCGCGCAACACCCGGACAGCAATGCTGCGAATGTCACCGTCAACTTCGCTGGGTGAGCCATCCGCGATGCCAACGTTCCTCCCACAATTGACCATCCCGAAATCCATAGGATTTCGGCCCATTCCGGCCAAAACCATAACATCGGTCTGTTGTCTAAAACTGCACTCAAAATTTGGCTGACTACTTGTGCGTGTGCCACGATCCCCGGCATGAATTGATTGCTTTGCTGTCCCCCACTGTAAGGAGTATAAAAGAAATCTTTAACGGTTTCTGTGGTATAACCGATGAGTACTATTTTATCTTTAACTAAATTTGGGTCAACTTTCCCCTCTAAAACATCCGTAATTCTGACTTGGTTGGCAACTTGCCACCTGGAACGATAGTTAATTAATATTTGATATCCCCTGACATCGGTATTTGTGTATCCTCCGTCATTGCTTGCTAGTTGTTTTAATTGGGTTTTTCCCAGCCATAAAGATTGATCGGGCGCAAGTTGAGGAGAGATTTTTTGCCCTTGCAGGTAGCGGAGTGCTAGCTGGAGGTTGAAGGAAGCTAAAACTTGAGAGTCGTCATTGCAAAGATGTTTTTGGGCCGAGGAGTTGCCCTTAATTGTCGGGGGTTTCATAAATAATAATGCCCTGCGGAGTATGCCACCCGGATCGACTCCGAAATCTGCAAATCCCACCCGGTTTTGCGGTAGCCCCGGCGCAGGCGGAGAACCGGGATTGTCCGGGCTGCCGTCGGTGACTAAACATACCCCGATAATTCGATCGCTTTTTTGTAAAATTTTGGTTAATTCCTCGCGCCCGTCTCCTAAAGGTACGTCTCGCAGTACATCTAAACCGATGACTGCCGGCTGCATTTTGTCAAGTTTTTGTAATGTTTCAGCTATTTTGCGATCGGATATCGGCCACTGTTTCAGTTTCTGAATGTCTGCTTCGGTAATCCCCACAACTAGCAAACGCGAGTCTGGCTGTTCTTCGGGACGCCACCTCACCATTTGGTCGTAAGCGCTTAATTCTAATGGTTCGAGTATTCCTAGTTGTCGGGCTCCCATCAAGGATAATGTTACTGCCGCGCTGGCAATTAATACAGACTTAGCCAATGCTAGTGATGGTTTATACATTTGACTCAATTGAGTCGCTGCCGATCGAATTTTATTAGATATTTTACTCATTATCCCAGCATAAAAGTTTGACTCGTTTCTGGAACAGCAGTTGTTTCACATTTCCCCCCTGCTGGAGACTTCCTCCATCTTAGAACACTCGGAAACTCCGACCGCTTTGTTACAAAAATTTACAGTACGTGGCGAGCAACTGTATCTAATGATACTTGCGGTTTAGGCAACCTGAGTTTTTCGACAGAGAATCCCCTTGCCGCTCGAATTAATAAATGTTATTGATGATATGTCAAGGTATAAATTGTGTATCTGCGCCCTCGACTAGCAGCTCAAAAATATTTGTCGCCATCAGCGAATGCCTGTGTTTGGAATTATAGTGAAAGGTACAACAAAATGAAACGTTTTCTACATGGGGCTACACTTGCGGTTGCCGTATCTGCGATCGCAGCTACCGTACCCAGTTCACTTGCACCGATGCGCGCACAATCCCAGCCGCTTCTGCTGAGTCAAAATTTTAATTTCAAACCTCCCGACGTAACAGCCCCCACCAACCGACAAGGAGGTACACATCGCGGCAACAAGCTTTGTCCAGCGGGTTTATCTATTACTCCTTTAGTGCCTCCAACTAATATCGGTTTAACCCTAACAGAGTCTCCCACAATTTTTGTCTATGTTCCTCAAACCTCGGCAAAAATAGAGTTTACTGTCCTCAACGACAAGGAAGAGGAAGTGGTCTACGAAAAAACATTTAAACTGGACAAATCTGGGATTGTTGGAGTTACCATTCCTGCTACGGACAACAACAAATCCCTTGAAGTTGGTAAGCGATACGTGTGGTCATTTTCGCTCGTTTGCGACCCCGAAGACCGATCTGGAGATTTAGTTGTTAAAGGGTTCGTGCAGCGAATTGAACCGCAGGCAACTCTCAAGAGCGATTTGGCAAATCCCGACCCGATGACTAGGCTCAACGTTTATGCTCAAAATGGGATTTGGTACGAAACTCTCGCTACTTTAGCCCAAATGCGGCGTCAGACGCCGGGGGATGTGAAGCTGACAGCCAAGTGGACGCAATTATTGCAATCCCAAGGACTCGAATCAGTTGCAGCTCAACCACTGGTTGCGCCTCTTTAAATCTCGATATTTCTTGAAGTTTTGTCGGTCTGCCGATGGCGATGTGAAAATTGACCCATTTACTCGATCGCGCCCGGGGCTAAAACTCCGGGTTAACATTAGAGATGCGATCTATAAATATTTCTACAAGTGGGTGGAAAAATGAAACGTTTTATACATTTTACTGCACTGGCGATGACTGTATTGGCGATCGCCGTTACTCTCCCCAGTTTGCTTACACCGATGCAGGCTGTGCCTGCACCCATTCTGCTGAGTCAGAATGTTAATTTCACACCCCCAGATGTAACAGCCCCCGACAACCGGCAAGGGGGGACGCATCGAGGCTGTAAGTTACGGGATGGTTTATTCATTACTCCCTTAATACCTGAAAGCAATATTGGTTTAACGCTAACAGAATCGCCAACATTTTTTGTATATGTTTCTCAACCCGCAGCTCAAGTAGAGTTTGTTTTGCTAAACGCAGATGAATCAGAAGTAGTCTACGAAACTACTATCAAAAATGACAAAGCCGGAATTGTGGGAGTTAGCCTTTCTGAGAAAGATCAGACAAAAAATATTGAGGTTGGTAAGCGATATGTGTGGTCGTTTGCACTAGCCTGCGATCCTCTGGAGCGTTCTGGAGATTATATTGTTAAAGGATGGATGCAGCGAATTGAACCCCAGGCAAATCTCAAGAAGGATTTGGCAAATCCCGACCCTATGGCTAAGGTGATTGCTTATGCTAAAAATGGGATTTGGTACGAGACTCTTGCTACTCTAGCCGAAATGCGGCGCCTCGCACCCGATGATTCGCGGCTGACGACCGAATGGACGCAATTGTTGCAGTCCCAAGGACTAGAATCGATTGCCACTCAACCGCTAGTTCAGTCTTTTTAATAACGACTGTTCACCAATCATTGCTGAGTGTTTGCACAGTCAATTTTTCAATTCTTCAATCCAGTAACCGAAAGCAGCCAGGGTACAAGCCCCCGTCTTTATCCTGGCACCATCAAAAAATAGTATCCGATAACCAGTCCCCAGATTCATCAGTGATATCGCTTTGTTCAATTCTCAAATCCTTCAATTCTTCAATCCAAAATCCAAAATCCAAAATCTAAAATCGATTGATGGCTAATAACTTTCCGACAATTCTAGCTCTTGATTTTGACGGTGTGATTTGTGACGGACTAATCGAATATTTCCAAACAGCTTGGCGTACCTACTGTCAAATCTGGAAACCAGTCGAAACATTACCCGATTCAGATTTAGCTTTGAGTTTTTACCGAGTGCGGCCCGCCATTGAAACTGGTTGGGAAATGCCGCTGCTGATCCGCGCACTACTGACAGGAATTTCCCCAGAGCAAATTTTGCTAGATTGGCCCAATATAGTACCGTATTTGTTGACCGAAAATAATTTAAAAGCGCAGTCTGTCGGTGCTATGTTAGACGGATTGCGCGATAATTGGATTGCTGAGGATTTAGCTGGGTGGCTGTCTTTGCACCGCTTTTATCCAGGGGTTGCCGATCGCTTGCACTCGTTGCAGGATAGTTCGGTGAAAGTGGCGATTGTCACTACGAAGGAAGGTCGTTTTGTGCGGGAACTTTTGCAGCTAGCAGGGGTACAAATGCCGTCCGAGTTAATTTTTGGTAAGGAATACAACAAGCCTAAACACCAAATTTTGCGGGAATTTTTGGCAGCGTCTGGCAAAGACTCGACTATCTGGTTTGTGGAAGATAGGTTAAAAACTTTGCTGTCGGTGAAGCAGCAGCCGGATTTATCTCAGGTGAGGTTATTTTTGGCTGATTGGGGTTACAATACTTTGCCCGAACGGGAATCTGTGGCTCAAAATCCACCAGTTCAATTGCTTTCTCTGTCCCAGTTTGCTGGAGATTTTGCCGATTGGCTGCCGCTCGAATGTTAATTTTAAATTTATTTACACTTGTGGTTTTTTTCGCTTTTCAAAGTCAAAAAACCACAAAATTTTACATCTTTTTTGTTGACTTTTGTGGAGTAGGCATGGTATTTTAATATAATCGGATGGTGGCAAAAATATTATTTTTGCCACCATCCAATTATAAGATAAATATAACAGAAACTCCTCAAAAAAGCAAGGCTATCGACAAAAAAATGTTTTTTTTCATAGACTATTGCAGGTAATCTTGACCTCAAAAACCAGGTTATTTTACTATTTATGCGGGCGCACACGAAGTGTTTTAGTCGATCGAACTGCGTGCATGACAAAAACCAAGCTTCGTAACCAAAAAGATGAAAAGTGTTTTGATAATTTCTCAGCTTGAAAGCTTTCTAATATTGAGACTTAAAACCCATGCTCGATTTAACTAAAGCAGCCAAGGCAATGCAGGGAATGAGCCAACATTTGAATGTGGAAGCTCAGGCCGCTCGCCAGCGTTTGGAAGTGGCTCAGAATTTGCTGGTAAAGGCGGCAGGCGAACAGGAAAAATTGGTGGAATTGCAAGAGAATTGGCGCGATCGCACTTTATTCAATGCTGCCACGCCGATCGAGCCCTTAGACGATCGCACCTACATCACCGCACCCCCCGCTGCTCACACAGTCTTTGCCACAGACGGCTCGCAAATTTCCCCCAACCATCACGAAATAGCCTACTGCTACCTGCTAAACGTCGGCACAGTCATGCTGCACTACGGACAAAGCCGCCACCCAGTTTTAGACAGCGTACCCGAGGTTTTCTACAAACCCGAAGACTTGTACGGTTCGCGGCAGTGGGGAATTAGAACCGAAGAATGGATGGGATACCGGCGAGCAGTTTCCGAAGCAATTGCCTTAGCAGAAATGGGATGCAATTGGGCAAAGGTTAACGACAATAAATTGCCCGCGCCAGCTTTAGCAATGGTAGACGGTTCCCTGATTTATTGGTTTTTGGAACAGTTACCCACCGATGCGCGCGATCAAATTTTGCTGCCAATTTTAGAAGCTTGGGACAAGTTGCGTTTAGCAGGAATTCCGCTGTTAGGATACTTAAGCGCTTCTCGCAGCAGCGAAAGTTTATCTTTTTTGCGGTTTGAAGCTTGCACCCACGAAGTACCAGACTGCATGACAAATTGCCCGAACGTCGGATTTGCCGCCACAATGTCTTTCGCCGAAAAAGCACCTTGTCAAGAATTTGAACCTTTGCGGGATGCCATATTGTGGGCAACAATCCTGTCACCCGGACAAAGAAGCCCTTTGTGGAAATCCCAAGCTCGAATTTTAGATTTGTACGGCCTTAATTCCGTCTATTTCTGTTACGTTCACGTTGGTACAGAAATTGCTAGAATAGAAGTGCCAGAATGGGTAGCACAAGATACAGCACAGCTAGATTTAGCATTAGGAATGATGCTGGCTCAAGTACACAAAGGCGGCGGCTATCCGGTGACGCTAGCAGAAGCTCACAATCAAGCGGTAGTCACGGGGGGCGATCGAAGTCGCTTTTTCGCTTTGTTAGAGCAGCAAATGATTAAAGCCGGCTTAAAAAATGTGGGAATTTCTTATAAGGAAACACGGAAGCGCGGCAGTATTGCTTAAAGTAAGAAGTAAATTAGTCGTGGACACAGAAACTCGGTTTTTTCGCAAATACTGGATTTGAGCTTTGAATACAGATTGAAGACCTAGTTTATATGGTATTAATCCGTAAGTTATGTAGAGTTTAAATAGAGTTGCAAATGTTATATGCCAATAGAACTAATTATCTTAATTGCTGCGTTACTTGTATCTTGGCTAGTCTTTAATTGGGCGTTTAAAGTGTTGAAAGCCAGCATCGGGACAGCGATTGCTTTAGCAGCAATTGTGCTGGCGATGCAGTTATTGTTTGGCATCGGGCCCAACCAGCTTTTCCAACACATAATTCATCTTCCGGAAACCCTGGGGAAAATGATTTCAGGCAAGTGAATCAATTTTAGATTGGCGATTTTAGATTGGAGGACAAATTTAATTGAATGTATGCTAGGTCTGCTGTGGTTGCACAGAAGGCTGTCGCTCAAATAAGTGTCACTCAAAAAAGCGACTGGTCGATCGCTCACTCCGATCGCCACAATAAAGCTAACGTATCGACATAAAAGCAAATGAATACAGCTTTATTAATTGCTTGGGCGATCGCCGGATGGTGCGGAACAATTCCAAGGGGTCCCTGGTGGCGGTTTCCTCCTCCCCCTCCTCCTCCCGATCCCTTCCGAGAAATTTCCTTCCGAGTCTCTGGCCTAGCGGGTGGGATTGCTGGAGGCTTTCTCTACAGCAGCGCTTTCCCGATGCAATCGCTGGATGCAGTCAATGTGGGGGTGACAGCGTTTGGGGCCTTCCTGAGTGGGATGCTGGCATCTGACGTGGCGGGATTGGCGATGGGGCTAGGCGATCGGACTCCTCAGCTTAACGTGAAGTGAATCGCAGATAAAAAGTGCAAACAAAGGTTGAGTAGGAAACTTGACGGGGTTCTTACCCCGTCAAGTCATGTATCTGGGTATTCCGAAAATTGTCCCTCTTCGTTCTTCCTTCAGATATTAACTTCCCAGCATTTGCAACTTGTACAAACTGGCATACAACCCTTCTTGCTGCAACAATTCTTCGTGGCTGCCAGACTCTACTAACTGCCCGCGTTTGAGCACTAAAATGCGATCGACATTTCGGATAGTCGAGAGCCTGTGGGCAATAATTATCGCCGTTCTGTCCGCCATTAAACGCTCTAGAGCTTCTTGAATTAAAGCTTCTGTTCCCACATCCAAACTAGCAGTGGCCTCGTCGAGCACTAAGATACTGGGATTGCGAATGGCGGCGCGAGCAAACGCTAATAATTGCTTTTGTCCACCCGAAAGATTGGTTCCCCGTTCCCGCAATTGCGTGTCATAACCTTGAGGCAACTGTTCGATCAACCGGGCAACATTTGTCTTTTCTGCTGCTGCTTGAATTTCCTCAATCGAGTAACTTTCTCCCAGGCTGATATTGCTCTTCACGTCACCAGCAAATAGAAAGCCATCTTGGATAATTACGCCTATGTGCCTCCGTAACTCTGCTTGAGGCAAATCCCGAATATCCACATTATTAACCAGAATCCGTCCTCGGCTAGGTTCGTAAAGGCGGCACAGGAGACGGATAATCGAACTTTTGCCTGCACCGGTAGGGCCAACTAATGCTACTTTTTCGCCGGATTTGATGGTGAAATTGAGGTTTTGCAGGACATATTCGTCTTGTTTGTAAGCAAACCACACGTTGTCAAATTGGATTTCTCCAGATTCATAATTCTGCGATTTGGCATTTTCTCCTCCACGAAGCTTCGGGGGGTTGGGATTGTTAGGCAATAAACGATATTCTGAACTTGCTGGATTTTGATGATGATCTGCCAATTCTCGATCGAATGGAGACAAGTTGTAAGCAGTTGCCTCTGGATGTCCAGTTATCAACAACGGTGAATAACCTGCCCTTCTTCCCTCTTCCCTCTTCCCTCTTCCTTCTTGCCTCTTCCCTCTTCCCTCTTCCTTCTTGCCGCTAGTTGGATCTTTAATTTCGATCGGTTCGTTGAGAATATCGCTAATGCGTTCGACAGCGGTAAATCCGGCTTGAATTGCAGTGAATTTCTCAGCAAATTGCCGGAGCGGATCGAATAGACGCTGAGCAAATAAAATGAATGCCGAGAGAGTACCGAAGTTAAGATTACCGGCTAAAACCCTTTGACCCCCCATCCACAAAACGGCTGCGATCGCTACTAAAGCAATCCATTCTAATGTCGCAGATACGGCTGAGTCGTAAAATATAGTTTTATCAACTGCTTTAATGTAGCGTTTATTGGTGACGCGAAACAATTCTGAGTTGAATCTTTCGCGGCGGAATAGCTGCACTACACCAATACCAGTCAAGTTTTCTTGCAGTTGGGCGTTGAGATCGGAAAGCTCTTCTCTGGTATTGTAATTTGCTATACGATATTGGTACTGGAAATAAATTATGACTGCCGTAATTGGTATCATCATCAGCACCAACATTAAAGCTAGTTGCCACTGCATGGTAAACATGAAAATGGCAATTACTAAAATGGAAAATAAATCGCTGACAATGCCGATCGCCCCTGAAGAGAAAACCTCTCCCAAAGCTTCCACATCGCTGGTGAGGCGAGTCATCAATTTACCGACAGGAGTGCGATCGAAAAATCTCACTGCTAGCGATGTGACGTGGGCGAACAAATCATTTCTAATATCTGTAGTAATTATTTGCCCTACTTTCGTGACTAAATAGCCTTGAACTGATTGCAGTGCTAATCTAAGTGTTATAGTTAGCATGAGCAAAATAGCCAAAATATTCAAGGCAGCAGATAGAGACAATCCCCGCAAGAATTCGTAGGTAGGTTCCGAGCGAATTACCGAAATTGCCTGTCCGATGAGAATCGGTTGAATTGCTCCTGAGACTGCTAGTGGTACTAATAGTGCGATCGAAATAATCAGCAAGCGTTTGCTGCGGGTTGCGTAAGATGCCAACCTCATGAATAACCGCCAGTCTGTTTCCTGGCCGGATTTGTTTTTGGTGTCTGCTACTGGTGAGGAAATTGTCATCCGATTTTAGATTTTAGATTTTAGATTTTAGATTTTAGATTGCAAAAGCTATTATGCTGCTAAATTTGGGGACTTTTGCTGAGGATATGGAGCTTTTTTTCGCTGCGCGGCTTGTAGGGCTGGCTGGCGAGATCAGTTCGCTCAGATTTGAGCAAAAAAGCTGTACAATATATCCAACTAACAATTGTAGCAAATAGAGTCAGTTAAATTAGGAAATCTTATACAGCTCCAGCAAATTCTCGAACCAGACAGCGCTCAGTCACCCATATTTATTACAACAGCGGATACCCCCTACTTGCCACTTTATGCCTTTAGACATAGAGTTGGCCACGGGTTTTATTTGCTGGTTAAATGCTTGCTTTTAAAAATACACTTCACTCCATTGAAGAAATTAATTTTACATTTCACCCTCGTCCCAAGGAAAGTGTATTAGACTTTGTACTGATAAATTATGCACGAAATAGAGACAGCACGATTGTATCTGAGAAAATTTACACCTGACGACTTAGATGATCTGTACCCCATCTACAGCGATCCGGAAACCATGAAATACCTCACAGGAGTTAGAAGTAGAGAAGCAACAGAAATCGCCATTCATACCATGCTCAAACGTTGGGAAGAAAACAACTTTGGAATGTGGGCTGTAGTACATAAAATAGACCGTAAAATGATAGGTCGCTGCGGACTGGGTTTTCTGGACAGAACATCGGAAGTTGAACTCGGCTATGTACTCAACAAACTTTATTGGAATCAAGGATTGGTAACAGAAGCATCTTTTGCTAGTCTAAAGTATGGATTTGAAATCTTACAGTTTGATAGAATAGTTGCGATCGCCCGCCCAGAAAATATCGCCTCCCAGCGGGTGATACAGAAAGTTGGCATGAAATATGAAAAAAATGCTCACTACTACGAAACAGATGTAGTGTATTATTCTATATCGCGAGAAAGTTACCAGTCCCAAGTATTTTCGTAGGGTGCGCACTGCGCACCTTACTGCATTTAAATTACTGACATCGCAAATTGGCATTATTGTCGGCTGACAACTACGAAGTCCTTTGCAATTGCTTGTTAACTTTTTGAATTTTCTTAGCAAAATACTCTTGTCGGTGTCCCAATTTTTTAGCCACGTCTAACCCTTTTTGATAGGATTCCAAAGCCTTATCGTAAGCCTTCATCTCTTGATAAACTTGACCGATATTGTCATAAGTGTTCATCAATCCGTAGAAATTGTAAGCCCGCTCTTCTAACAGCAACTGCATTTGATAAATCCGCAAAGTCTGTTCCCACTGCTTTTGCGCTCGATAAAGTAAAGCTAATTTATCCAAAGCTTCGCTAGCCTGGGCATACTGTTGAATAGGGACGGCTAAATTGTATGCTTCCTGATAGTATTGAGCTGCTAAATTGATTTGACCTATGGTTTGATAATCGCTGGCGATCGCAATTTTGAGCGGTGGTATAGCGCTGGGATTTTGCAAGTTAAGATACACTGATGCTAGTTTTTCCCTTGCTGCGATCGCCTTTAGGGGTTGTTTTGACTGCTGGTAAACGTAAGCTAACTGTCTCAGAGTATCTACCTCAGTTGGAGGAGTTACAGGTTGCGGCGGCGCGCCGTTTCCCGCAACAACAGCAGAATTTGGTACAGCAGAATTAGCAGCAAATAAAGCGCGGTTTTCCTGAATTAAAGTTGCCAATTCCTCATACACGGAAGCAGCTTTATCGTAACTCAACCAATTGACGTGAATTAGCGCGATCGCCTTCAAAATCTGACCTTGAGCCAATATATCTTCGTTTTGGCGCGCATTTTCGAGAATTTCTTGGTAAACTTCTACAGTCGGGCCTTTAGCGCGCACCTGCTGAAAAGCCGCAGCGAAGGCGGGGAGCAACTCAGTATTAAGTGGTACTTGGGATTTGACTTCTTTTTGAATTGCTTGCAACCGTTTGGTAATAAGCTGTAGTTCGAGGTTTTTACCATTGCTCCAAGCAACATTTCCCACCCGACTCAAAGCAGCAATTTCCGCCGCCGGGCCCAAATACCTCCGCAGCCGCAATTCTCGGAACCAAATTTCAAAAGCACCAGCGCCGTCTCCAGCTTCCAGTTTAGCCGCTGCTTCTAAGTTTAACTGCTCCAAAGCCGCTGTCAGTTCGTCCCGCTGAGTGCTGCTCAAAGATTCATTAGCGGGAGCTAGGGGATCGGGTGTGGTAATTTCTAGAGGATTAGGAGAAAATTGATCGAGGCCTGGTGGATTAGTTTGGGCGCTAGCAATAGAACCAGCACACAGCCACAAGAAAAGCAAGCACCCAATTGGCACAGAACTTCTCATTCTTAAAATTTGGTTGCCGCGATTCGGCATCTCTTCTGGAAACATCAAGTTTTGCATATCTACAAAACGGTATAAATTATGTCACAAAGATGGCACAAAAGCAAACTGTTCAACAAGAGCAACAAAATAAAACTTACCACACTGAGCAATTCTTTTGATTTAAAGGCGTTGGGGGATCCTCTTCGAGGGCTTCGCCAACGTATTTTACACTTATTTAGTCTAGCCCTAATTCTGTTAACTGTTTGCACAGCTTGCGCCCCCCCTCCCGCAGTTGCAAAAGACCGCTCTTTTCCAGAAATGTCTCTAGAATTTTTGGGAGAGTACGAATTGCCAAAAATCAATTTTGAAGGAGTACCAGTCGGCGGTTTGTCAGCAATTACCTACGACCCCAAAGGTATTAGCGCAGTCAGTTCCAAAGCTTATCGCTTTTACGCTCTTTCCGACGACCCCAGCGAAAACGGAGAAGCCAGATTTTACAGTCTCCGACTCGACATCACATCAAGCGATCCATCAAATATTCGCCTAAAAAAAGTTACCGTTGAAGGCGTTACATCCCTCAAAAAAGCAGACGGTGAAACCTTCTCTTGGGGTTCCATCAATCCCGAAGGCATTGCCCTTTCTCCCCGCAATTCAGTATTTGTCGCCAGCGAAGGCGTCACTCATGTTGGTATCCCTCCTTTTCTCGGTGAATTTGACCTCAAAACAGGGCAAATGCGGGGAAAATTGCCGATACCCAAGCGCTATATTCCCGATGCCAGCGATGAAAAACAGCAGCAAGGAGTGGTGGACAATTTAGGTTTTGAATCTTTAACCATCGACCCAGAAACCTTTAGTCAAGGCGGTCTCGATCCGTTTCGTTTGTTTGCAGCTACGGAAGCGCAGTTAATGCAAGATTTAGACCCGGAACAGGCAAGCAAACTCCGTCTTTTACATTATATTATCGTCGATAAAACGCCGCAATTAGTCTCAGAAAATCTTTATACCCTCGACCAAGTTCCCATGACTATTTTGAACGGTTTAACAGAATTAGTAACTGTCGGTGGCGGTCAGATTCTGAGTTTAGAACGTTCTTTTGGGCTGTCGGGATACGGCGCTAGGATTTATCAAGTAGCGGTTGGGGCGGCTACAGATACTTCGAGAATCCAGAGTTTTAAAGGGCGAGTGGCAGTCGAACCTGTTAAGAAAAAGTTGCTGCTAGACTTAAGCCAACTCGGAATTCCGCTGTACAATTTAGAAGGGATGACCCTCGGCCCGCGCTTGCCAGATGGCAGCCAGAGTCTAGTTTTGGTCAGCGATGATAATTTTGATGAAGCGCAGAAAACTCAGTTTATCTTGTTGAGTTTGAAGGGCAAAGGTTAAGTTAGAAGGGCGGGCTAGAAGCCCACCCTACAAGAAGATTTATTCTTTGTGAAACAGGGATATTGCCTGTTTATGAAAACAGTAGAAGAAAATTCACTATTTGTGGAACAGGCATCTTGCCTGTTCGTAAAAAAGTTCAATCAAATTTCTCCAACTATAAAACCCCCTAATCATGCCAATTCGTAATACTTTGCACCTGCCCGGAATGGAACTTTCATACCTAGAATGGAAGCCAGAAACAGGTAAAAAAGTTTCGCGTTTGCTGTTGTTACACGGTTTAGCAGATAGTGCGTCTGTCTGGAATAGCTTGGGCAATTATTTCTCCAACTACTATCATATTGTAGCGCCAGATATGCGCGGTCACGGAGAGACTAGCAAACCGAAAACCGACTATACTTTTGAAAGTGCGATCGCAGATTTAGAAGCTTTGATGGCACATCTCAACTGGCCAGATGCCCACATTTTAGGACATTCTTGGACGGGCAAACTAGCACCGATTTGGGCGAGGCAAAATCCCGATCGCTTTTGCAGTATGATTTTAGTAGACCCCATCTTCATCACCAAACTGCCCGCCGCGATGAAACTCACCCTGCCAATTGTTTACCGAAAATTAGACTGTCTCAAATGTGTGGGCCCGTTTGCGACTTTATCCCAAGCAGAAGCAGCAGCAAAACAATCGGGAGAATACGCAGATTGGAGTGACGTGCAACAAATGGTATTCCAACACCAAATCGAACAAAAATCAGACGGAAGTTGGGGCAGTAAATTTGCGATTGCAGCAAGAAATCAGATATTTTCAGAAGTGATGAAAGTGGCCGGTTTAACTGAAAATATTGAGATACCGACTTTGTTTGTACAGCCGGAAAAAGGCGTAAATCGCATGGATTGGCAAATGCAGCCATACAAGAGATACTTGAAAAATCTTACCGTTGCAAAAGTACCGGGGAATCATTGGTGTTTTTTGACTCAACCAGAAACTTTTAATCAAACTGTGGCAGATTTTTTAGAGGGTACAAGACAGTGAATTTAGAAATTATCGCACATCGGGGATTTTCGGCGATCGCCCCCGAGAATACTTTAGCAGCTTTTGAATTGGCGATCGCCCGTGGAGCTCATTCGATCGAATTTGACATCCAGCTATCCGCCGACAACGTACCAGTGATTTTTCACGACGCCACATTAGATAGAATCACGGGAGTTTCTGGCAAAGTTAGGGAAAACACTCTGTCTCAATTGCAAACACTTAATGCGGGAAAATGGTTTAGCGATGAATTTTCACAACAAAAAATTCCTACCTTAAAAGAATCATTAGCTATCCTCAAAAATGTTGACAAATTTCTTTACTTTGATGTCAAGCCGCACTGCGAGTGGTCTGATGCAGATGTCGCGGCTTTTGTCAATACTTTGAAGGGCGCAGAGATCCAACATAAATGCGTTATTACTTCTTTTAACGATGGATTTCTGGAACAAGTGCGGCGGCTATCTGCCGATTTGGCGATCGGACACATTGTTGCTAATCTAGAAGCGTACAAAACTCAATTTGCTCAAGCTGTGGCACATCAGGATAATTTGATTAGCAGTCAGTATCGCGTGTTGCTGGAAAACCCCGCACTAATTCAAGAAAGCCGAAGTCAGGGAGTTGACATTGTGGCTTGGACGGTGGACGATCGAGCGGATATGCAAAAGTTAATTGATTTGGGTATAACGCGGATAGTCACTAATTGTTTGATATAATTTGTTTAACTTGAGATATTGCACCCTTATTAAGAACGGGCAAGATTCCAGTTCCACAAAACTCAATTAATAGATGAATTACTTTCGCAAAAGCATCCACGAAATGTCTGGCTACGTGCCGGGGGAACAGCCACCGCTAGGCACAAAAATTATTAAACTAAATTCTAATGAAAATCCCTATCCGCCTTCTCCCAAAGCCTTAAAAGTGCTTCAGGAAATAGACGGAGAAATGCTGCGGCGCTATCCAGATCCAACTGGCAAACTTTTCCGCATTGCTGCTAGTCAAGTTTTGGGAGTTGCTGACGATTGGATTGTTGTAGGTAACGGCAGCGACGATTTATTAAACTTGATAGTTCGCGCTGTGGGCGAATCTGGGAAACAGATTGTTTGTCCCGCGCCAACCTATGTATTGTACCGCACTTTGGCACAAATTCAAGATGCAGAATTTGTTGAAGTTCCTTATCCCGACGACTACAAGTTACCAGTCGATTTGCTAATAGCAGCCCAGGGTGCAGTGACATTTGTAGCTTCGCCAAACAGTCCATCGGGAACAGCAATATCTGTTGCAGATTTGGAGAAACTGGCTAAAGAGTTATCGGGCGTTCTTGTCATCGACGAAGCTTATGTAGATTTCGCCGAAGACAATGCTTTGAACTTGGCAAAAAAGTACAGTAATGTTATAGTTTTGAGGACGCTTTCAAAAGGTTATTCCCTAGCAGGATTGAGGCTGGGTTTTGCCATAGCCAATCCGGCGCTGCTGGCAGAATTAAATAAAATCAAAGACAGCTATAATGTGGATGCTTTAGCTTATGCAGTGGGGGCGGCTGCGATCGCCGATCGAGACCACAAAATAGCCAACGCCGAAAAGATTAAGGCTTCGCGAGCAAAACTAGCCATTAGCTTCAGGGAATTAGGCTTTGACGTTTGGCCGTCGCAAACCAACTTTTTGTTAGTGCGGCCACCAAACGGCGATGCAGAAAGGATTTATCAAACACTCAAAGTACGGGGAATATTGATTCGATACTTCAATCAGCCGCGATTAGAAGACAAATTGCGGATTAGTGTAGGTACGGAGGAACAGAATCAAATCTTAGTGAAAACTTTGAAAGAAATTCTCTAAATAACGATCGCACTAAAATTAGTTTATAGTGATGACTTTAGTCCTCTAATTTTTATGGAGACTGGCATTCCTGACTACACACAGCTTGAGTACGGATAATTATTAGGATTATCAATAGTCAACCCGGCCGACTGAGCAATATCCAGCAATGGGTTGTCCGCCGAAACAAAAACCAGTCGAGTTTCTGGCGGCGAAAGGAGAGTAGTAGATTGAAAGCGCAAAGCCGACGCTAACTGCACAGAATCATAAGCGCGCAGCGGATGTTGCATCACCAATTCGGTGGCTGTTTCTATCAAAGTTCGATCGATATCTATGACTCGGTATTCATTTTCAAAATCCTCCCTAACTTTTTGCGGAATTAAATCAAAGCGCTGCGCAGACAAACTTCCATCCCGCAGACGGCGTGCAAAAGCGCTGTGTACCTCCACCCAAGTAATCTGACTAATAGCTAAATCGTTATCTGTAGCAGGATCGGTAATCGATAAAATCCAGTCAGTGCCTATTTCAGGCACGTATCGTTTGACTAAAGCGCTAGTATCCAGAAAATAAGCATTTACCACGGGCCCCGATCCTCGATAACGATTTCTGAGAGAGGCTTGCCCGGTAGCGATTCCATTTTTTTCATCAATTCGCGCCACTGCTGCGCGCGCTTGATTAATTCGGCTCGATGGAGCTTACCCTGTTTATTTGGCAAACGCACCAATCCTCGTACATCCATCAACTTAATCGCCTTTTCGCGATCGTCCTTGAGTTCTTCCTGGGAAACTTCCGCTACAATTGTGATTTGCACAGTTTCCCCATCATTCAATGACAAAGGACTCAGAGGACGAAAAACCCCGTTTTCGTAGATAGCAGTAATAGTTTCTGGCATAATTAGCCTCTTAATTAAATGCTGTGACTTATTGTACTTCTTTTAATTACTTCGTTGCCACCACAGCCAAATTCCAAGCCAAGCGCTTCATCAAAGGCAACTTCTTCACAAAAACATCCAACCCTTCTAACCGAGAGTATTCCGGTTTCAATCTCTCTTGTTCAATGATAATCTTTTTCCAATAACGCTCCTCATTCGGATGCACTTTTTCGATTAAATAAAAGCGCAAAAAAATCCACAGCGATGTCAGCCAAAACGTATCATAAGCCGTCTCGGAAAACAAAGACTTGACACAATTCACAATATTAATATCCAAAGGACTTTCATCCTCCGTCCGCACCTCAGTGGCCATTCTACGGTAAACATTAATCACCGGATTGTGCTTCATCGGGTCCCAAAAACAAGCCTTACCCCCAGGCTTCAGGACGCGGTGCATTTCGCGAATTGCCTTTTCTGGTTCCGGTAAATGGTGCAACAAATTAGAAGCATAAACAATATCAAAACTATTGTCCGGGAAATCCATTGCCATTGCATTCACCGTGCAGCCGTCTATTTTGACGCCGTTTTTCTCAGCCAATTTCAGAGCAACTTCTACCATGCCCTGAGAATAGTCAGCAGCCACACACTTTGCACCTTTTTTAGCAAAATAAACGCTATTTTCTCCCGCGCCACAGCCTAAATCTAACAGGCGTTTGCCTGTAATATCGCCCATTTGCTGGACTATAAATCTATTTTCTGGGGCGGTACAAGCTTCAAAGTAATCATTGACTCGAATGCCGTCAATATCGATTGTGGATGCCCAAGCATCGTGGAATTGTCGTTCTTTTTTTAAAGTTTCGTCTTGCATTTTTCAAGAGTTGGTTATTAGTACAAACAGTAATTTTAAACCGCAGATAAACCCGGATTAAGGCAGATTAATTGAGATTTATCTGCTTCGATCTGGGTTCGTCTGCGGTTTGTTTCAAGAAAAATGGCTGACAAGAAATTTATCAGCGCTGTGCTTTTGCAACAACTTGATTTCCGATCGCAGTTGGCTGTTCCAAGGCTTTTTCAGGATTAGACTGCAATGCCTGATACAGGCGATTTAAAGCGCTGATGTATGCTTCTGCGGACGCTACGATAATGTCAGTATTGGCTGAGTGACCGGAAAATACTTTGCCTTCGTGCCGCAAGCGAATTGTTACTTCGCCGATCGCATCTATGCCCGCTGTTACCGATTGTACAGAAAACTCGATCAACTCGTTCGGTACGTTTACCACCCGGTTAATTGCCCTGTAAATCGCATCCACAGGCCCAGTGCCGATCGCAGCATCGGTCAATTCTTCGCCCGCCGGATTCCGCACAGTGACTGTTGCTGTCGGGCGAGATTTGTCGCCGCAGGAAACTTGCACCAATTCTAACCGGAAAAGTTCCGGTGCTTGGTGCACTTCGTTATTGGCTATCGCCTCTAAATCCCAATCAGTAATCTCTTTTTTCTTGTCTGCCAAATCTTTAAACTTGACAAAAGCCTTATTTAGCTCATCGTCTGCCATTTCAAAACCCAACTCTTTCAAGCGAGTGTGAAATGCGTGGCGGCCGGATAATTTGCCCAAAACGATTTGGTTTTCAGTTAAGCCGATCGACTCAGCGTCCATAATTTCGTATGTCCGCTTATTTTTCAGCACTCCGTCTTGGTGAATTCCCGACTCGTGAGCAAAAGCATTTGCCCCGACAATCGCCTTATTTGGCTGCACCAACATCCCCGTCAAATTGGAAACCAAGCGGGAAGTTTTGTAAATTTGGCGCGAGTCAATATTTGTCAGCGGTTCCTCAGAATCAGCAGGCCTGCCCAAGAACGGATTATAATATTGGCGCCGCACGTAAAGCGCCATTACCAACTCTTCCAGTGCTGCATTTCCCGCCCGTTCGCCAATCCCGTTAATCGTGCATTCTAACTGTCTGGCGCCATTTTTCACGGCTTCCAAAAAGTTAGCAACAGCCAATCCTAAGTCATTGTGACCGTGCACCGAAATAATTGCGCGATCGATATTCGGCACATTTTCCTTAATTCCCCGAATCAAAGCCCCAAATTCGCTCGGAGTCGTGTAGCCGACAGTATCGGGAATATTAACAGTAGTCGCACCCGCTGCGATCGCCCGTTCTAGAACCTGATACAAAAACTCCGGTTCCGATCGACAAGCATCTTCCGGCGAAAACTCCACATCATCCACAAAAGACTTAGCGTAAGCCACCATTTCCGGCACAATTTCCAGAACCTCAGCCCGCGTCTTTTTCAGCTTATACTCCAAGTGAATATCAGACGTAGCCAGAAACGTATGAATTCGCGAATTTGCTGCTGGTTTCAGAGCCTCTGCTGCTGTTTTAATATCCTCCTTTCTCGCCCTCGCTAAACCGCAAATTGTCGGCCCATTTTCTGTGCCAACCGATCGGGCTATTTTTTGGACTGCCTCAAAATCTCCCGTGCTGGTGAAAGGGAAACCCGCTTCAATCACATCTACGCCCAATCTCGCTAACTGGCGAGCGATCGTCAGCTTTTCATCCACATTCAGAGATGCACCCGGAGATTGTTCTCCGTCGCGCAAAGTCGTATCGAAAATAATAATTCGGTCTTGACTTGGTTGAGTTTTCATAGCTCTAAAAAAGTGTTTTCCTGATTTTTACTTGTCCGTTTTTCTGGATTTTTAGCCTCCAGTCACCAGTCCCCTGTCTCGCGCCCATAACGAATAATTAATAACCCCTAACCCATAACTACTGACTAATGACTAATAACTACTGACTAATGACTAATGACTAATAACTACTGACTAATGACTAATAATCCATCTTCTCGATATGTTCCCTAATTTCATTTAGGTCTATATACCTATCTGTAGCATTTCGTAACTCTCTAGCAATCATTCCTTCGGTTGATACCACAGTAATATGAGTATTTTTCGAGCGGAGAAGTTCGATCGCCCGCTCAAAATCTCCATCCCCGCTAAAGAGCACAACTTGGTCGTATTGATCCACGGTATTAAACATATCAACCACAATTTCTATGTCTAAATTAGCCTTTTGAGAATATCTGCCCGAAGCATCGTCGTAATATTCCTTAAGAATTTTAGTGCGAACCGTGTAACCTAGACTGATTAAAGCATCTCGAAATCCCCTTTGATCTTGGGGGTCTTTTAGGCCCGTATACCAGAAAGCATTGATCAAGATGACATTCGGCTGCGAAGTTTTGAAATATTCGAGCACCCTGCGAGGATCAAAAAACCAGCCGTTCTTTTGTTGAGCGTAGAACATATTGTTCCCGTCCACAAAAATAGAAAGGCGGTTCATTAAGTTTGTCATAGAAACTTAGACCTAATAATTGTAGAAAGAAGTTAATCTAAATATCACATTTTAGCAACATGGAGCTAACTGAGGCAATAGATTAAACTTCAGAAAACTCCATCTCCCCAGTATTTCATATTTTCGGCTCTACCGCCAGAGGGTTCTTTTAACCCTCCTTGCATTTGAGCGAGGGGCTCTCACAAACTATACGCCTCGTAACTCAATACCGGCTGCCGTGTCAAGGTTAATGGCGCCTTCAAACTACACTACCGCGCCCACCGCCCTACCGCCAATCAGGCATACCGAAACGCATAGCAGTAGATTTTGCTCCCCTGATTTCATAGCGCAGACTACCTCCGCTCAAGCCTTTTTGCTTTCAAGAGCCCAGCGAGCTAACTCTGTCCGGTTGTGCAGACCTGTTTTACCCAGCATATTGCTGACGTGGCTTTCGATAGTCCGCTGGCTTACATTCATCACGTCTGCGATCTGGCGGTTTGCCATGCCCTGCGCTAGCAACTGTACCACCTTTAACTCAGTGGGAGTCAATTCGACATTGCGGCGCGCCTTAATTTTTGGGCCACTCTCCATACCGGGATTTGAGTGGCGAATCAAGCGGGATGCTGCTTTCAGAGAAGATTCCACTTGGGCTACCAGTTCTTCTGGTTCAAAAGGCTTGACTATATAAACGTCAGCCCCAGTGCTCAAGCCTTTTACTCGGTCTGAACTTTGACCTTTTGCGGACAAGAAAAGAACGGGAATCCAGCTAGTGCGAGGGTCTTCCCTGATGTGTTTGACTAAAGTGTAGCCGTCCATTTCCGGCATCATCACATCGCAGATAATCAAGTCGGGAACTTCTTGTTCTAGTTTTTCCAGAGCGTCTCTGCCGTTTTCTGCTGTAATGACGTTGTAACCCCGAAACTCCAAGTAGTCCTTGACGAGCAAGATCAAGTTGGGGTCGTCGTCAACCAGCATCAGCCGTTTTTGCTCTCCTGAATTATTGTCCTTTGTCATGTTTATTCCCGCTAAAGTATCCCGCACACTTCCTTGTTTTCACTTCTGTTTTTTCCCTCAGTCCCCCGCCACCAGGCTGGGAGTGGAGGACGACGGTCGGCTGAAGGGATGGCGGTGAGGGAAAGCGGGGCGGGTATTACCGCTTTCCAACCTATAATTGACGGCTGTTTGTCAGTGTCTTACGACCTGGAATGCAGCCCAAACCTGTAATGGACGATCGCCCTACCAAGATCAGCCTTGATTGATTGGAGACTCCCTAACAGAGCCCAAGTTAAATAGTTAATCTCGATCGGTTCAATTTCAGGTTAATGCCCCGGTTTTAAATGATACTTCTGATATAGAGAAATTTAAGCAGACTCCCTACTTACGTATTTAACTGCTTTTAGTGTAGTTTGGCAACCTGCTTAGTGTCTGCCACTGAGAAATTTTTGCACAAAATTTCACAGTTCCTCGGATCGATTTTTTTTACTGTACCTTTTGAGAAACCCCAGGATCGCGGGAAGCCGCACAAGTAAGACAAGAACCTAACTACAGTTTTATTGAACTGTAGCAGGTGCGATCGCCCGGACGCCAAACTATCTCAAATTCTCACCCTTAACCTTAAATTTAACACTTTACCTATAACGCTGTACCTTAAACAGCGCTACACTTAAATGTTTGGCTGGGCCTCAGCAGGCACAGGCAAAGGATGAGTCAAGAAAGCGTATTCTTGAACTACCTTTGAGTTTAGGAGATGTTCCTGAATAATTCTCTCAATGACGGGTGGAGTAACGTCGCGATACCACACTCCGTCTGGATAGACTACCATAATCGGGCCAGACGCGCATACTCGCAGGCAATTGGCTTTCGTGCGAAAGACGCAGGTTGGTCGAGTGGCACTTGGCTTGTCCAACCCCAATTCTTGCAAGCGTTTTTTTAAGTAATTCCAAGCCTCCAGACTGGTTTGCCGGTCGCAGCACTTGGGCACGGTTTGGTCGGCACAGATAAAAATATGCCGCTCGATTCGATCGATTCCCAAGCTTTGGACGCAAGCGCTCAAGCCTTGGCTGCAAGATTCCTCGTTATTTTCTGTCATTGTCTTCATCAATCAAAAGTAATTGGTTAGCGATCGAAAGTCATCACCACAGCCCCCACTCCCCCCTCTCCTTGCCTCCAACTCATGCTCGGTTCGGGAACCCGTACTGACAACTAAGTTGCGATCGACCCTGACTAAAGCTAAATTAGCACTCAGGAGTCGAGAGTGCTAATATGTCAGTTGTAAGTAGTCCGCTGTTGCTTTCATCGTGACCCCTGACGACTGACTCACGACAATCTGTAATCTGGAGATTTATTTATGGCAGCAGTATCACTGAGTGTTTCTACCGTTAAACCGTTAGGCGAGCGCGTGTTCGTGAAAGTAAGCGCTAGCGAAGAAAAAACCGCCGGCGGCATCCTTCTGCCCGACACAGCTAAGGAAAAGCCCCAAGTAGGCGAAGTCGCGGCCGTGGGCCCCGGCAAGCGCAACGACGACGGCACCCGCACTGAAATGGAAGTAAAAGTCGGCGACAAAGTTCTCTACTCGAAGTACGCCGGCACCGACATCAAACTCGGCACAGACGAATACGTCTTGCTTGCAGAAAAAGACATTCTGGCGATCGTTAACTAATTAATCATTAGTCATCAGTCCTTAGTCATCAGTCATTAGTTTAAAGCGAACGCCGCCAAACAACTAATGACACGGGACAAATGACTAAAATCCATAATCCCCAATCCAAAATCTCAAACCCTCAAATCCCCAAAAACTATGGCTAAGCGTATCATCTACAACGAAAATGCACGTCGCGCCCTCGAACGCGGTATGGACATTCTGGCCGAAGCAGTAGCCGTAACCCTCGGCCCCAAAGGCCGTAACGTGGTTCTCGAAAAGAAATTCGGAGCTCCTCAGATCGTCAATGACGGTGTTACCATCGCCAAAGAAATCGAACTAGAAGATCACGTAGAAAATACAGGCGTTGCCCTGATCCGTCAAGCCGCTTCCAAAACCAACGACGCAGCAGGCGATGGTACCACAACTGCTACCGTTTTGGCTCACGCAATGGTCAAAGAAGGTCTGCGTAACGTAGCCGCCGGTGCAAATGCGATCGCCCTCAAGCGCGGTGTTGACAAAGCAACCACGTTTTTGGTAGAAAAAATTGCCGAACACGCCAAACAAGTAGAAGATTCCAAAGCCATCGCTCAAGTCGGCTCCATCTCTGCTGGTAACGACGATGAAGTTGGTCAAATGATTGCCAACGCAATGGACAAGGTGGGCAAAGAAGGCGTGATTTCCCTGGAAGAAGGGAAGTCTATGACCACCGAATTGGAAATCACCGAAGGGATGCGCTTCGACAAAGGCTACATTTCTCCCTACTTCGTCACCGACACCGAACGGATGGAAGCGATTCTAGAAGAACCTTTCATCTTGCTGACAGACAAGAAAATTGCTCTGGTACAAGATTTAGTACCCGTGCTCGAACAAGTAGCTCGTTCCGGCCGCCCGCTGTTGATCATTGCAGAAGACATTGAGAAAGAAGCTTTAGCTACCCTCGTTGTCAACAAACTGCGCGGTGTGTTGAACGTGACTGCTGTTAAAGCACCCGGTTTTGGCGATCGACGCAAAGCCATGTTAGAAGATATCGCCGTATTGACCGGCGGTCAACTAATCACCGAAGACGCCGGTTTGAAACTGGAAAATACCAAGCTCGACATGATCGGCAAAGCCCGCCGCATCACCATCACCAAAGACAGCACCACAATTGTTGCCGAAGGTAACGAAGCCGCCGTCAAGTCCCGCTGCGAACAAATTCGCCGTCAAATGGACGAAACCGAGTCTTCCTACGACAAAGAAAAGCTGCAAGAACGTTTGGCCAAATTGGCTGGCGGCGTCGCAGTGATCAAAGTCGGCGCGGCTACCGAAACCGAAATGAAGGATCGCAAACTGCGTTTGGAAGATGCGATCAACGCTACCAAAGCTGCAGTAGAAGAAGGAATTGTTCCTGGCGGCGGTACAACTTTGGCTCACCTGACTCCTCAATTGGAAGAGTGGGCTAACAGCAGCCTGAAGGGCGAAGAATTGACCGGTGCTTTGATTGTGGCACGGGCTCTGGCTGCTCCTCTGAAGCGGATTGCTGAAAATGCTGGTTTGAACGGCGCTGTGATTGCTGAGCGCGTCAAAGAAAAGCCGTTTAACGTCGGTTTTAACGCAGCGACAAATGAGTTTGTCGATATGTTTGAAGCTGGTATCGTTGACCCCGCGAAGGTGACTCGTTCTGCTCTGCAAAATGCCGCATCTATTGCTGGCATGGTGCTGACAACCGAGTGCATCGTGGTTGACAAGCCTGAACCGAAGGATGGCGCTGCTGCTGGCGCTGGCGGCGGCATGGGCGGCGGCGACTTCGATTACTAATTAATCGATCGTTTGATGGGGCGGGCTTTAGGGCCCGCCTTTTTCATAGAAATAGCTGTCACTACCAGGGGACAGCTAAATTTTTGTATAGCCTGACTGATATACTAAGAATTATTGAGTATCCGTAAAGCGATCGCATCGCAAGAGGTCAGGCAAATGTCAGCCACTATTACAATTAGCCCCAGCGAAATTCGGCAGATATTTCAGCCCCGCACGTCCAGCGCTTCAAGGTTTTGGGAACTGGCTCAAAAAGCAAACAATTTAGCTGTAATAATTGACGCTCGTTGGGATCAGATTCCCCCTGAAACACGAGAATTACTCAAAATTTTTGCCTATGCCTTAATTGAACCCCCTCAAGGGATTAAGGGAGTTTTTATTGAATTTTTACGGCGTTTTTCTTTAGCTATCGCTTTACCTTGGATCGTACATAAAGGCGAACTCGATAGTTTTGTAGCTTATAATAATGCCTTTAACAGACTTGTTAATGCAATTTTAAGTGGAGTTGAACGCGAAGATATGGCTTATCAAAAAGCACTATCTGAAGCTATAGAAGAGGCTTTTACTGATTGGGAAAATAGTAAAGATATGAGTGCGGAGGAAGCGTGTGAACGACTCAGGCAAATTTCAGATCAAGCTCTTAACGAACTTTGAGAAAACGCAGCAAAAACTGCTCCGTGATAGATATCGCAAAAATCCAACAGGAAAAGCAGAATTTGTCGCCCTTATAGAAAAATTTATCAAAATATTGAGTGTTGAACCCCGCCCCCGTCCACCTTTAGGACATTTGGAGCAGTGGCCTAAAGGCACTAGCCGCGATGGATGGGAATTGTGGAAGTTAGAATTTAAAATGCCTCAAATTCCTAGCGGAGAAGCAGGACAAGGGCGACTTATATATCTAATCAATTTTATTGAAAAAAAAGTAGGATTTATATGGATTTATACCCCCGCAGAATTTGAAAAACGACCACCTGATAAGAATTTAAAGCATTTATTGCTTGAAATTATGGATAATTATGATGTTTCCGATGAAAGTAAAAATTTAGACGACAGTGGAGATTGTGAAACTGGAAAAGACCAAGTTGGAGAAAATAAATCAAATGACAGTTAAGGTGCATAATCAAAGTGTGGCTTTTATTACCTCTCAATAACCACCCCCACCAGCTATGAAACTTTACCATACTCCCATTTCCCCCAACTCCCGCCGCGTGTGGATCGCCCTCATCGAAAAAAACCTCGACTTTGAATTAGTAGAAATCCACTTGGATGGCGATCACTTGCAGCCACACTTTATCGCAATGAATCCTTTTCACCGCATCCCTGTTTTGGTCGATGATGACTTCACTGTCGTCGAGTCTCTAGCAATTCTTGACTATCTAGAAACGAAGTATCCTGAACCGGCAATGCTGCCAAAAGAACCGAAAGATTTGGCAGTTGTGAGGATGGTAGAATTGGTCACGGTTAACGAACTTCTACCGGGACTTAACCCACTAAGCAGTGAAAAAATGGGCTGGGGAACTCCACCAGCGCAGGAAATCGCCAAGGCTAAGGAAAAAGTCAATACTGTGCTGACATTCTTTGAAGGCTTGCTGGACGATCGCCCTTTTTTCGCTAGCAACACTGTTACCTTTGCCGAGTGCGTTGCCGGCACCGTCGTGCCCTTGCTATCTTGGGTTGATGTGTCCCTAGACGGCTATCCTAAAATTCAAGCTTGGTGCGATCGACTAATGTCGCGTCCCTCATGGCAGCAAACTCAATTCACCGAGGCAGACTTGGCGGCTTTCGTATCTCGGAGACAAAAGTTTCTCGCACAATCTCAAGCCTCATGAACCAATCAATTGTCAAGCGATCGCTCTTTTTCCTAGCTATTTTCGCCTGCATCCAAATTCCCATCGCAGCAATGGGGCAGCCCGCCGCCCGATCGAACTACGAAGCAATTAACGCTAAACAGTTTCTTGCCGATCGCAAAATTACCGTCTCCAATCCCAAAGATATCGCAGCCAAACTCTTTAGCAGCGACACAGAATCTGAAGGTCGAAAAAGCGACCAAATTTCAGTTGAATATCCCACGCGAGAAACAGCGGTAATTGGCGAAACCATCCTCGGTTTAGCTGACGATTTTGTTGCTGCAATGCGGCACCGCATCGAACTCAGACTCAGGCAAAATAAGTGGGAAATTGTCTGGATTGGCCGACAATCGAAGTGTCAACCAAATCGCGGACACCAAGATTGGGCAAGCGGCCTCTGTAGCTAGAAAGGTCGATCGGCTTTTTGCTTAAATTCATTCATCCCGCGTGCGTTGCGAGGAACCAAGCTAGGACTTGACACTACTCACGAAAAACAGAGGCACAGAAAGATTCCCTACCGCTGCTTCCCGATAGAAATAAGTTATTCATTCGTAAGCCGCAGAAGCAGTCTGGGCTCGGCGTTGTTCCCTGGTTGCAGGACAATCTTAAAACTATTTTTGGTGTCGATCGCTCTTTTAGTCAAAAAAAGCGATCGAACTCAGAAATTTACTTGCACATGATCAAATTTCCAGCCGAGATAAATCCGGGCACAGGGGCTGAAATCTCAACCCAATTGCGATTTTCTCCATTCTTATCTTTCACTAACTGGAAGTTCGGCACAAGCGTTACTTGACCGTTAGCCGCTACACCGCCTTTAACAGCAGAAGTCTTGGAAGGCTCGGTGCGGATAGCTAGACCCCTCGGCGCTACGCGAGGTTCTACTTGGCGACACAGACTTACGGGACCAGTTGCAGGTGCAGGTGCTGGCGCTGGCGCAGGTGCAGGTGCTGGCGCTGGCGCTGGTGCAGGTGCTGGCGCTGGCGCTGGCGCTGGTGCAGGCGCTGGCGCAGGTGCAGGTGCTGGCGCTGGCGCTGGCGCTGGCGCAGGTGCAGGTGCTGGCGCTGGCGCTGGCGCAGGTGCTGGCGCTGGCGCAGGTGCAGGTGCTGGCGCTGGTGCTGGTGCGGGACTTGGGGAAGGAGTTTGACTAATGGTGCACGAACCTAAATTACTTTCGTCGTTGGGATAGCCGCTAGCTACATACCCTGTGACGGGAGCGGTAATTTGAATCCAGAGGCGACCGTCGGAGGCTTTAACCGAAGTAGCGCCTTGGGAGAGCGTTACCTGAGTGTTAAGTCCTACCCCGCCCACTCTAGGGGATTTGGGGTCTGGGTTCTGGCGAACGGTCAAACCTTCTTTGGGAGTGACTTTACGGCAAAGGTTCCCAGCCTGGGCTATTTGAAACGTGGCGCTATCTTCAAAGGAAATATTTTCCGCATCTTGACTGACAGTGGATGTTGATGGGGCGGCAACACCGATGGCATTCGCCTGCAAACTTCCGGCTACGATCGCGATCGCGCCCAGCAATGCAGCGGGTTTATTCCAGCAATTCAAGTTTTTCATCCGTTCAACTCCTCACTTAACCACAATCATTATCTTAATTGCAGGTCAATATAGCAAAAAAATTGATTTGTCTTCCACCAAAAAGCTCTATATAACTTTTTTAGTACCGCAAGTCAAGTTTTATTTATATTATTTAATGTTTGGTGAGTTGAACGAAGACAAATAAAGCTGCTACGCCTATAAATCAATGGCACTGAAAAAGTCTCAATCACGCCCTCCGTTTAGATTTCAAGACAGAGCGAGGTTCCTGCATTCGAGGATA
>NZ_JAUBQS010000152.1:0-2261 GCF_036701355.1 Microcoleus sp. Pol12B3 | reverse complement strand
CGACAAGGAATTTCGCTACCTTAGGACCGTTATAGTTACGGCCGCCGTTTACTGGGGCTTCAATTCAGAGCTTGCACTCCTCCTCTTAACCTTCCAGCACCGGGCAGGCGTCAGGCCCTATACGTCGTCTTGAAGCCGACTTAGCAGAGCCCTGTGTTTTTGCTAAACAGTCGCTACCCCCTGGCTTGTGCCCCCTACACACGGTTGCCCGCATGTAGGGCCTCCTTCTCCCGAAGTTACGGAGGTAATTTGCCGAGTTCCTTCAGTACACTTCTCTCAAGCGCCTTGGTATACTCTACCATCCCACCTGTGTCGGTTTAGGGTACGGTCTATACGGAGGGGCTATTTCCTGGGACAACTTCGAAGCCAGACCAATCCAATAAGGCCTGACAACTTACGCCATCCGTCACACACCTCCAGGCCCACGAATATTAACGTGGTTCCCATCGACTACCCCCTTCGGGCTCGTCTTAGGGGCCGGCTTACCCTGCTCAGATTAGCTTTAAGCAGGAACCCTTGGGATTTCGGCGAGAGGGCATCTCACCCTCTTTATCGCTACTCATGTCAGCATTCGCACTTCCGATACCTCCACGGTCGGTTACCCTCCCGCTTCATCGGCCTACGGAACGCTCCGCTACCGCTTGGATCAAAAAGATCCAAACCCTAAGCTTCGGTACGTATCTTGAGCCCCGTTACATTTTCGCCGCAGGATCTCTTATTTAGACCAGTGAGCTGTTACGCTTTCTTTAAAGGATGGCTGCTTCTAAGCCAACCTCCTGGTTGTTTTGGAAATCCCACATGCTTTCCCACTTAGATACGATTTGGGGACCTTAGCTGTAGGTTAGGGCTGTTTCCCTTTTGACGACGGACCTTAGCACCCGCCGTCTGTCTGCCGGACTAACTCTGTGGTATTCGGAGTTTGGTTAGGTTTGGTAGATCTCGCGACCCCCTAGCCCATCCAGTGCTCTACCCCCACAGGTAAACATCCGACGCACTACCTAAATAGTTTTCGCGGAGAACCAGCTATTTCCCGGCTTGATTGGCCTTTCACCCCTAAACACAACTCATCCGACAATTTTTCAACATTGAACGGTTCGGCCCTCCAGTGCGTGTTACCGCACCTTCAGCCTGGTCATGCCTAGATCGCCGGGTTTCGGGTCTAATCCATCAAACTCAGTCGCCCTATTCAGACTCGCTTTCGCTGCGCCTACACCTAACGGCTTAAGCTTGCTTGATAGATTAAGTCACTGACCCATTATACAAGAGGTACGCTGTCAGGCCTCAAGGACCCTCCAACTGATTGTAAGCATTCGGTTTCAGGTACTGTTTCACTCCCCTCATCGGGGTGCTTTTCACCTTTCCCTCACGGTACTTGTTCGCTATCGGTCATGTACGAGTATTTAGGCTTGGAGGGTGGTCCCCCCATGTTCAGACAGGATTTCACGTGTCCCGCCCTACTCGAGTCCTGATGTTTCATTTTCGCATACGGGGCTGTCACCCGCTATGGCCAAACTTTCCAGAATGTTCTGCTAATTAAACACCAGGCACTGGCCTGGTCCGCGTTCGCTCGCCACTACTAACGGAATCTCGGTTGATGTCTTTTCCTCCGGGTACTGAGATGTTTCAGTTCTCCGGGTTCGCTTCACGAAACCTATGTATTCAGTCTCGCAATACCTTTGCCCAATTACCCAGCCCGTGATTGCTCACGGGCGAGATAATCGGGATAGGTGGGTTTCCCCATTCGGAAATCGCGGGATCAAAGCTTGCTCACAGCTCCCCCACGCTTATCGCAGCGTGCCACGTCCTTCATCGCCTGTACATGCCAAGGCATCCACCAAATGCTCTTACCTCACGCTTGAGAGTCCACACCACCAATGACAACATTGGTCGATCGCTCGAGACACGGTCTTGTAAGCCGCGCCCCACACGAACGTACCACTCGGCTGCTGCCATGGTTTGCTCGGTGTGGATGATTTATCTCAGCCAGATATTCATTAGTTAAAATGAATGTATGTGATTGGCATACGTGACCCACCTCTTTCGAGATCGGCACGATGCAACCACGGCATCGATTAAAAAACCCATTCACAATGTCAAAGAGCAGGCCACTCATGGGCCCGCAGTACCGGCTACGGATAAATCCGCGCCGGAATATGTTGTCTTCATCTCTGGAGAAATGCGTGGTGGTGGAGCCTATCGGGATCGAACCGATGACCCCCTGCTTGCAAAGCAGGTGCTCTCCCAGCTGAGCTAAGGCCCCC
>NZ_JAUBQS010000057.1:0-40669 GCF_036701355.1 Microcoleus sp. Pol12B3 | reverse complement strand
AGCAATCGTTTGGGGGTTTTGTGTTGCCGAATCTATCTTCCTTTCTCTCTGCTTAAATATCTGCGGAATGTGGGTTTTACCGCTATTTATGGACTTCCGCCGGAAAATGCCTAAAACCCTATCAGGGATTGAAACACAACAGCCCCCAAAATGCGAAAAGTCGGAAGTGCGAGCCGGAAAATGCCTAAAACCCTATCAGGGATTGAAACTAAACCACCTGCTCCCGTAGTCGCCCCAGTTGCAGCACCGCCGGAAAATGCCTAAAACCCTATCAGGGATTGAAACATCTCCTTGGGGTAGCTTGCCCGATATTTCAGGCCGGAAAATGCCTAAAACCCTATCAGGGATTGAAACCAATATCAAGAATGGTTACGGCGTTAACAAGTTGCCGGAAAATGCCTAAAACCCTATCAGGGATTGAAACTGCTTGGTGGTAGACTGATAGGAATTCCGGCGAAGCCGGAAAATGCCTAAAACCCTATCAGGGATTGAAACTCATCATAAGAATATCCAATCAAAAAACAACCTTTAGGCCGGAAAATGCCTAAAACCCTATCAGGGATTGAAACAATTGCGGACAGCTTAAAGGTGAAGAAAATCCTTCGCCGGAAAATGCCTAAAACCCTATCAGGGATTGAAACCAGCATCAACAGAGGGCATATTATAGCAAACCGCCGGAAAATGCCTAAAACCCTATCAGGGATTGAAACCTTATGACGGAACAGTTCGACGTGTCAAATTTGTGCCGGAAAATGCCTAAAACCCTATCAGGGATTGAAACATCCCGATCGCCCTTCACTTCGCCCTCCCCCGAAAAGCCGGAAAATGCCTAAAACCCTATCAGGGATTGAAACTAGAAACAACTATTTCTAAGCTCAATGCTAAAGGCGCCGGAAAATGCCTAAAACCCTATCAGGGATTGAAACTGGTGCTTTGCGCCTCCTGTGGTTTGGGGCTTCGGCCGGAAAATGCCTAAAACCCTATCAGGGATTGAAACGCGCCTCAAATCCTCGATAAGATTAGCTTGCAATTTGGCCGGAAAATGCCTAAAACCCTATCAGGGATTGAAACGCTTCAAAAGACGGAGACAACCGAGATAGACGAGCAGCGCCGGAAAATGCCTAAAACCCTATCAGGGATTGAAACTCGCTTGCAACCGGGATGAGTGATACCCGGTAAAGCCGGAAAATGCCTAAAACCCTATCAGGGATTGAAACAGAGAATCAGTAATACAGGTAATACTTTTGATAATATGCCGGAAAATGCCTAAAACCCTATCAGGGATTGAAACACGCTTCGTGTGCTTAACATGGTTCTTAGCCGAGTTGCCGGAAAATGCCTAAAACCCTATCAGGGATTGAAACAAAAAATATGATAAGGAGGATTAATGGGAATTACGCCGGAAAATGCCTAAAACCCTATCAGGGATTGAAACGAGGGCTTTTTTGAAGAAGCCGCGCAACTGGGGGGTGGGCCGGAAAATGCCTAAAACCCTATCAGGGATTGAAACGCCAAAAAACAGGCGGATGAGGACGAAATTGAGTTGAGCCGGAAAATGCCTAAAACCCTATCAGGGATTGAAACGAATTTATAGACGGCTACGCTAAAACAGAGGAAGGCCGGAAAATGCCTAAAACCCTATCAGGGATTGAAACCCATGCTTGTAGTTGTCACCACTTCGGGATTCAATTGGCCGGAAAATGCCTAAATCCCTATTTAAGGCTTGAAACAGAAGCGGGATGGGAAGATCAACGATCGCGCTCAGAAAGCCGGTTGTTTTGCGAGCATACTTCCGAACCCCCACAAACAGCAAAAAACCCGCCTTCTTTGATTTTGATGCCTAGTCCTCTTAATATCCTCAAAACTCAGCCACAATTAACCCCAAACCCTATCAAGGATTTTTTGTCACCCGATCGATCCAACTTGCATAAAATGATACCCGCGTGTCGCCGGAAATTTCCCCAAAACTGCCATTATCGTCAATTTTATCAATATCGCTGATGTTTGTTTTGAAAAATCCTCGATCGCTATAACCCCAAGAACTAATCCCCGCAATCTTCCCGTCAACAAACGAAGGCCCGCCGGAATCTCCGCTAGCCGTAGCTATCTCATTTGTCCCCAAACCGCGATCGCGCAACCTCGGAAAATGCCTCCCCAAAGCATCATGTTCGCTAGTTCCCGCGTCAAAATCAAAGATTAATTGACTTCCCAAAACCAATTCCGACATATCTGATTCTGTAGCATCTTTCAAAACATCAATTAAAGCATCATAGCGATTCTGTCCGCTATATCTTTTCGCCTCAGAATTAGAATTTTCATCTTGTCCCTTTGCACCTAAACCTATATACCCGTATCCAACTTTTGTCAATACTTTACCCACTTCATTTTTGTTTCTATTTATCTCGTACTGTTCTATCCTTGGCGGCGCCATCCTTTTCAGCTTTAAAATAGCAATATCGTTGCCAACTTCCGATTCGTAACCAGTCCAGTCCGGATGGATATAATATTTGCTAACGGGGATGCTAACTTCACCCCTAGGCAATTTAAAAATTGCTTTAATTGCCGTTTCAGCAGGAACCTTAACTCCGCCTTCATTCAGACAGTGGGCCGCCGTGAGAACGTAAAACCCTCCTGTTAGCAGCGAACCAGTACAGGAAGCCGAATCGAGATAGGCGACGCCTGTATATTGATTTAAAGCTAAAGGTTTGCGGGAACTGCTGTCAGGAAAAGCGCTAATTATCGATCGCCCAACTCCGGCAGTTTCTAAAACTAAAAATACCGTCACAACCGCGATTAATAATATTTTGATTCCTGACTTCATTTTTGATAGTGAATTGGTTGGAGAGCTAATCGAGACCTGACTTGTTCAATAAGTCGGGTCTCGCGACTATTTCGTTTGTTAGAATTAGCTTACTTATTGCAACATTTTACTTCGATAATTCGACATTAAGTTCGTTGACAACGCGGCGTTTTAGCGGGATTGATTTTTCACGGGGCAGCAAATCAAATACTTTCCGAAAAGCATCATCCACCTGTTCAAAAGGTATTTGTCCTTTCTCATTAAAAACTACTTTTCCCGATTGGTCGAGGATGAGAGTTTGAGGTACGAAACCTTCGTAATAATGGCTCGGTTCGGTGAGTTCCGGTGACGGTTGGGGAGGCAAAGAGTCAACTGTTATCGGCATAAAATCGGCTTCGCGACCGTAAAATTCCTGAAGTTGAGAGACGACGATCGCATATTGCTTGGAGTCGCTGCTGTCGTCAGTGTAAAACACTAATAATACGGGTTTATGGCGTTTGAAAGAATCTGCAAGCTTGACTTTAGGAGGAACTAGGGAACCGTTACCGGCGTAGAGGGCATAAATAGTGCCGTCGAAGCGATCGTCTGTGAGAGTTGCGAAGGCTGGTGGCGTGCCGGTTAGCAGTATCAAGCTAAGTGCGATCGCCACTGTTAAAAGACAGGCTGACAAGATTCGCTTCAGCAAGCCCAGGCCAGAAGCAGGAGTAACAAGTGAATTTTTGTTCTCAGGAAATATCATAGGTTGTTGGCAGTTGCTGTAAGGAAAGCGAAATCAAATGCAAAAACTTTCCTAATTGTATCAGCAACTGTATGCAAATGTTCCTGAGTAGGTTAACGTAGTTTCGGATAGAGTATGATAATTTGCTTGTTGTAGCGCTCGACACGGTGATTCTACTGATCCAAGAAAACTATTTGCGATCGGCTTTTCAGGAGTGGGCTGAAAGTGTCTGCGCCACAATAAAATTTATTTGTTGCACGCTGAGCTTCTAGCTTCTGAGAATGATGCAAGATGTTAAATCCAATTGATAATTAGAAACTGACAACTGGGAACTTATCACTAATGATAGCTTTGCTTGATACACTCCTCGCCCAAACGCCCGCTGCTGATGTTTCCGGGCCCGCTCAAATCAATCTGTTGCAAGCGATTGTTTTAGGAATTGTACAAGGATTAACCGAGTTTTTGCCCATCAGCAGCACCGCTCATTTAAAGGTAGTGCCGATCGCCCTAGGATGGGGCGATCCGGGGGTTGCTTATACTGCTGTAATTCAGTTGGGCAGCATTGTGGCAGTGCTTTGGTATTTCTGGAAAGACTTGACAACTATAACTTTGGGTGCTGTAGATGCCGTGATGCAGCGGGACTACAAATCCCAAGAGTTTCAAATAGCCCTGGGAATTGTTTTGGGAACAATACCCATACTCTTTTTTGGGCTGCTAATCAAGGCATTGCTTCCAGATTTCGATCACTCGCCGCTCAGGAGTTTGGCCAGCATCGCCATTGCTTCGATCGTCATGTCGCTGCTGTTAGCAATAGCAGAAAAAACTGGCAAGCGCAATCGCACTTATGAAAAGTTAACTGTCTTAGACGGCATTTTTATGGGATTAGCTCAAGCAATAGCTTTGATTCCGGGGTGTTCGCGATCGGGTTCCACTCTCACAGCAGGATTGTTCATGGGATTGGAAAGATCCGCCGCCGCGCGATTTTCTTTTTTATTGGGAATTCCCGCAATTACTCTGGCTGGATTAGTGGAATTGAAGGGTGCTTTAGGAGAAGGAATCAGCGATGCTGGAGTTGCAGCTTTGATAGTGGGAACAATTTCGGCATTTGTGTTTTCTTATTTGTCGATCGCGTGGCTGCTCAAGTTCCTGCAAACTCAAAACACCTGGGTGTTTGTGTGGTATCGGCTGGCATTTGGTGTGGCCATTTTAACAGCGATCGCAGGTGGGGGGCTGAGAAATATCTAAAACACGACTAACTTGAACCTAATTATCGCCCTTCTCAAGGGCAGTGAAGTATGTCCGGTAATGGGTAATCGGTAATAAGTAAGAAAGCAATCGCTCGCCCTAGCACCTTACTCACACTTTTTTGCCCTATATATGCCCTCAGATCTGCCACTTGAGAAGCATGAGAGTTTAAGGCTTTGACAAAAGGATATTCGGCTTTCAACGCTGTATTGTGACGATACATATTTTTTTGTTCCACACCTCGGTTGCCCATCCAAAAACGGACACATTTGTGGCGGACAAACTGAGCGGTTTTAATCGCTTCGTCTGCAGCGTATAGAGTTGTTTTTGCCTTAGCCTTAAACTCTAAAACTATCATTGACGTGGAAAAAAATTACCAGAAAGAATTGGTTTAAAGCCTCTCCGCGATCGGGAGAAATTAAAATAAAACTATTCATTACTCCAATCCTCTTCCTTCCAGGTACAGGTCGCTATCAACTGTCAACTGTCAACGGAAGTAATTATTGTAGTATAGAAAAGCCGTCAAGCTAAGAATGGGGCTTGTATGCTATTAATTTCGGTAACGCTAAAAGGAGAGTGGCTGTGAAAAAAGTAGCAGTATTTGGCAACGCTGGAGGCGGTAAATCAACTCTCAGCAAGAGATTATCGGACATCACTGGGTTGCCGCTTTACGTCTTGGACAAGATTAAATATCGATCGGGCGGCGTTGAGGTGTCACAGGAAGACTACAAGCACGCCCATCAGGAAATTTTGCAGACTGACAGATAGATTATTGACGGGTTTGGCTGCATGGAAACCGTCTGGCTGCGACTTGATGAGGCGGATACTCTGGTTTATGTAGATCTACCGCTATACGTGCATTTCTGGTTGATGACTAAACGAATTATCTCGGGTTACTTTAATTCGCCCGAAGGCTGGCCAGAAAATAGTCCAATATTCAAGGGTTCGACGATCGGTTACTGCGTGCTTTGGTTGTCTCACAAATATTTGACTCCCATGATATCGCGAATATATCGATCGGGCGCGAAGTAGCAAAAGTGTTGCTCACATCAGGTATACTGAACAGATTTCGCAATTTTTTGAGTATATTGAAAATGAGACCAAAATTAAAGATGGTGAACTGATATAATCAACTTAATGACTCAGTTACGGTTCACATTAATACGATTAATTTATGGAAGCCACACTAGAAGCTAAGTTGTGATGCCGATCGAGAGATGGCTGCAACTACCCGCCAAGCTGTACAGGAAAAAATTGCCAGCGATCGCACGTTAATATTTGCCTATCATTTTGGGTATCCGACATTTCCGCGCGCGATAGGGGTGGATTTGAGTGGCAACCTGTCTACTGGCAGTTTGAAAATTAATTCTACTTGCGGAAGTCATGCAAAGGTTATCTGCAGCTACTAACCTTTGCCGTTAGACAGTTTCATTGTAATCTATAATCGAGCAGTAAATTCTTGCTAAGAAATGATGTAGCTCGACGATAAAAAATTATGCAGCAACAGAATTGGCAACCACCAGAATATATCCAACTCAAGGGTCAATTTGTCACGCTGAAGCCCCTCGTTGCAACAAGAGATGTAGGTGAACTCTATTCGATCTCGCATGGCACTCCTGAAAAGCAAGCTGTGTGGAATTATCTGTTCTATGGTCCGTTTGAAAGTCCCTCTGCCATGCAATACTGGATGGAAAGAGAAATGATTGGTAAGTCCGATCCTTTGACTTGGACAGTCTTTGAAAACTCCAGTAATACTCAAGTGGGAATTGTCGCATTACTAGCGATCGTCCCCAATCACAGTCGAGCAGAAATCGGTCATGTGTGGTTTAGCCCTGCTGTACATAAAAGTAAAGTTAATACAGAGTCACAGTTTTTATTACTTCAGCATCTTTTTGACGGCCATTCATACCGTAGAGTTGAGTGGAAATGCGATGCACTTAATCATGCTAGCCGAACTACGGCCGCCAGAATGGGATTTCTCTATGAAGGGCGTTTCCGACAACATATGATTGTTCGTGGCAGAAATAGGGATACTGATTGGTTTGCAATGACAGACAAGGAGTGGGGACGCTGTAAAGTGAATTTTGAAAAGTGGCTTTACTCAAACGACAAACTCTCGTTGATGGAACTCAACAATGGCTGAAGTTAACTTAGAATTATGATGAGGAGTTCTGGCACTATAATATATAGCAGTTTTCAGCTATTGGTACAAAGAAACCGGGTTTGTGGAGTGTGCTTCATAAACTTGGAATCTGTTATATGCTACACCCACTATCACGATTCGGCTTTCGCCGACGCTAAGCGATGTCTACCGAAACATTAGTTAACTGGCTCGAAGAGAGGACGGAATTAGGCATATTATCCCGCGAGATTTTACAGGCGATCGCGGGTGAAATGGAAATGGCAACTTTTCCCGCCGGATTTCGAGTGGTAATTGAAGATACGCCTGTCACTAATCTCTATATTTTAGAACGGGGACAAGCCGATCGCTACCGCCGCAAACAACCGGGATTAATGTGGGCCAGTAGTTTGTTGCCGGGGGCGATCGTGAATTTATCGGCCCTCCAGCGATCGCAACCTGCAGATAGTCGAATTATAACTCGGACAGAATGTCAATTTTGGGTAATTAGTGCCGATCGCTGGCGTGGTTTGCTAGAAAGATATCCACGGATCGCCGAAGCCTACGCTCAACGTTTGGCGGCGAAATTAGAGCAGCTAGAAGCAGAAATTGCCTACGAACGAGAGCGTCAAAATGCCCTCCGCAGCTATCTAGTACCTAGGGCGAGACGGGGAGTCATTGGCAATAGTCGTTATGCAGTGAAATTGCGCCAACAAATTCGCACGGCATCGAGTGACAGCCGATCGGTATTAATCTCTGGCGAACCAGGTTTAGAAAAGGATAATTTAGCTGCTTTAATTCATTTCGGTTCCCATCGCCGCAACGAGCCAATTATTCAGATTAAAAGTGCTTTACTTCAGAGCAATGGAGCGGAATTATTCGGGCGGTTGGGCGGCAAACCGGGGCTGTTGGAATGGTTAGGAGAAGGGACGTTAATTTTAAATGACGTGCAAGAATTACCCGCTCAATTATGCCCCCAAATTCAGCAATTATTAACCGAGGGAACCTATACGCCAGTTGTCAAGGAAGGACAAATACCGCGACCACCGCGTTTTAGTAAGGCCCGGATAATTTTAATCTCAGAAATTGTGCAGCCCAAGCTCGATAAGCTGACACAACACAAGATTAAAGTTCCATCATTGCGGGTGCGAAAATCAGATTTAGAAGCACAGGTTAACTATTATCTCAACCTCATTTGTCGCAAAAAGAAATTAGTCAAGCCCCAAGTTACACCGGAAGCAATTCGCCGCTTACAAGCCTACGATTTTCCAGGGAATTTGCAGGAATTGCAGGGAATGGTCGAGCGCGCTTTAGTTCAAGCACAGGGGAGTCAGGTATTAACGGAAGAAGTGTTTTGGGCCCAGGCAGCAAAGAAACAAAAGTTTCGGCTGAATTTATTAAATATTTATCCAAAATTTCGGCAATTTTTACGGAGCGATTGGTATCCCGATCGCGTGAATTATTGGTTTACCACCTGGGTGTTTGCATTGGTGGTAATTATCCTGTTTGTTGCTCCCCAAGATCGACAACATAATTTTGCGCTAAATATCTTTTGGGCGTGGTGGTGGCCGTTAATTTTATTATTATTCCCCATCATCGGGCGATTGTGGTGTGCTTTTTGCCCTTTTATGATTTATGGGGAAATCGTCCAAAAACTATCTCTGAAAATTTTTCCTCGAACTCTCAATAAATGGCCGCGCCAACAAGCCGAAAAATGGGGCGGTTGGTTTCTCTTTGGACTATTTACCCTAATATTTCTGTGGGAAGAGTTGTGGGATTTAGAAAATACGGCTTATTTGTCCAGTTGTTTGTTGTTGCTCATCACCGCCGGAGCGGTAATTTTTTCCCTAATCTTCGAGAGGCGATTTTGGTGTCGTTACTTATGCCCGATTGGGGGAATGAATGGATTATTTGCTAAACTCTCAATTATCGAACTGCGCGCCCAACAAGGAACCTGCGCGGCGGAATGCAGCACCTACCAATGTTACAAAGGCGGCCCCGGCTTGGGGGAAGGATTAACTACTAATGGCTGTCCGATTTATTCCCATCCCGCCCAATTAACCGATAATAAAGATTGCGTGTTGTGCATGACTTGCTTGAAAGCCTGTCCGCATCGATCGGTAGAATTAAATCTGCGCCCTCCCGGCATCGAATTATGGACTACCCACGTTCCTCACAGTTATGAAGTTGCCCTGTTATTTCTATTATTAGGCGGTATTTATCTGCATCGCTTGCCGGAGATAAATGATTTATTAGGGCTAGGCATTAATTTAGACCAGTTTTTACCTCATTTAGGACTCTCGATCGCAGTGTTAATGATTCCGCCGATGATTCCCCTAATTGCCTACGCAATCATGCAGGCAATTTATCGATTGGGACAAGCAGAAACCATGCCATTTACAGCCTACAAACCCCTCTCATTTGTCTCTCTCGCCTACGGTTATTTACCCTTAGTCTGGGGCGGTAGTTTGGCTCACTATTGGCGATTGGGTTTGCAGGAAGGCGGTCGAGTGATTCCCGTAACTTTTGCCACTTTCGGACAAATTAGAGATGATTTGCCGATTTTTATCGGCGATCCGGCGGTGATTAGCTTCTTGCAAGGTTTAACTTTGATTGTATCATTATTAGTCACAATATTTGTGACTCAAAAAATTGCCAAGCGCTCGATTAAATCTTTGATTCCACAGCATTTAGCGAGTTTGTGCCTGATGGTGAGTTTGTGGTATGCGATCGTAGGAACCTGAGAGGGAGTATGCGCGATACATTACTTTGAGTTTTAATTTTTTACTGGCTCTGACCAATTTAAGAGCAGGCTTCTTGCTGACAGGTACAGCAAAACACCATTAAAAAAGTGCCAGAGGAAATGAGTCCCTGGTGAAAACAAAGGCCAAATTGCCCGATCGCCAAATTCAGCCTAGACAAGTTAAACTGTAAACATTCTCCGCTAGCCACATCCTAAACTATGACCGCACATCAGGAATCCATCATCGACCAGTTCACTCGTCAAGCAATTCCATTCTCTAAATTGTACGCTCACACAAATCAAGAGTCTCTGTACCTGCTGAGAGAAATGGCGAGTGTATCTGACAAAGACACTGTTCTAGATGTTGCTTGCGGTTCAGGTATTGTTAGCTGTGCTTTTGCGGAAGTTGCCAGTCACGTTACGGGTATTGATATCACACCAGCGATGCTCGAACAAGCCCAGATTCTGGCGCAACAGAAAAACTTGATTAATCTGTCCTGGCAACAAGGAGATATTGAAACACTACCATTTCCCGATGCTACTTTTTCTATTGTTCTGAGTCGTTACGCTTTCCATCATTTTTTGCAGCCAGATGTTGTTCTATCAGAGATGGTTCGCGTATGTCGTCCAGGTGGTCGAATCCTGATTGCTGATGTTGCTTTGCCAGCGGATAAAGTGAATGCTTATGACCGGATTGAGAAGTTGCGCGATCCCTCTCATACTCGCGCCTTGACTCTGGAAGAGTTTCCAAAACTAGTCGCAGATGCCAATCTTCAAAATGTTAAATTGGCTTTTTACAAGGTAGAACTTGGGCTAGAACAACAGTTAGCTGCTTCTTTTCCCAACCCCGGCGATGACCAGAAAATTAGAGAAATTTTTAGAGAGGATATTGGTGTTGACAGTCTCGGAATTGGCGCGCATTTCCAAGGCGAGGAGATTTATTATGCGGTTCCAATCGCTGTCATCGTTGGCGATAAAATAGCCTAAGTTTTATAAACTCAAAACAAGTGTAACAGAGTCCCATAAATAACAAAAACTAATAACAAATAACTAATAAATATGAGCGATTTATCAACCAGACCCGCCCTAATCACCAAAGTCATCCCCGACAGCATCTGCGCTGAAATGGGATTTGAACCAGGAGACTCAATCGTCGCCGTCAACGGTCAAAAACCCCGCGATTTAATTGACTATCAATTTCTGTGCGCCGATGAATTTCTAGAATTAGAAGTATTAGACAGTAAAGGCAAAACCCATAAGTTAGAAATAGAAAAAGATTATGACGAAGACTTGGGAGTGGAATTTGAAACCGCCCTATTTGATGGACTAATTCAGTGCAACAATCGCTGCCCTTTTTGCTTTATCGACCAACAGCCTCCGGGGAAGCGGGAAACTCTGTATCTTAAAGATGATGACTACCGCCTCAGCTTCCTTTACGGTAGCTATCTCACTCTGACAAATCTGACTCAAAAAGAGTGGGACAGAATCGAACAAATGCGGCTTTCTCCTCTCTATGTTTCCGTGCACGCTACGGAACCGGAAGTGCGAATTAGGCTGTTAAAAAATCTCCGCGCTGGGAAGATTCTCGAACAAATCAAATGGTTTCAAGAACGCCGCTTGCAAATTCACGCTCAAGTAGTTGTTTGTCCCGGTATTAATGATGGCGAACATTTAGAACGCACTTTGTTAGATTTGGCAAAGTTTCATACCGGAAATATTCCTGCTGTAGCATCGGTGGCTGTCGTGCCAGTGGGTTTAACTCGCTTTCGCCCTCCAGAAGATGAATTAATCGCAGTAACTGCGGAAAAAGCGCGAGAAGTAATCGAACAAGTACAGAAAATTCAAGTGCTTTTGAGTCAAGGAAAAGGTGGCGGAAAACCTAAAAAGCATAATTCAAAATCGCGGTGCATTTGGCTGGCTGACGAGTGGTTTTTAATAGCTGGTTTAGATTTGCCGTCGGCTGCAGATTACGAAGATTATCCACAAATCGGTAACGGTGTCGGTTCTATCCGCCAGTTTATCCAGCAGTTTGAAACGGCTTTTGAGAAGCTACAACCGATGCAAGTCGAGCCTGCGCGAAAGTTAGTTTGGGTGGTGGGGAATGCTGTCGAAAAAGCTTTTGAGCCGATCGTACAACAACTAAACCAAATTCCCGGCTTGTCCGTCAACATGGCAGCACTGTGCAGCCACTACTGGGGACAAACTATCACTGTTACGGGTTTGCTCACCGGGCAAGATTTACTCGAAGCTTTGCAGGGGCGAGACTTGGGAGATGGTATCCTGCTGCCGTCGGTGATGCTAAAACAGGGGGAACCGCGTTTTCTAGACGACATGACCCTAGAACAGCTCGCCAGCTCGCTGAAAACCCGGATTTTGCCGGTGAGCGGAGTAGAGGAACTAATCTCGGCGGCGATCGGTCTGGCAAATGCTGAAGTTAAATTCTAAATTTTGAATCGAACATTCAAAAGTTAAGATGAGTATGGTAATTGTGACTTGTAACCGTCGAGTTCAGGCTACAGACTAGAAACTTGAGACCTCAATCTTCCTCTAAAATTGTCTCTAGGATTGCAGAGTAATTAAAAAATTATGCGTGTTTTTCGTCAAATCATCGTAGTCGGAGTAGGCGCTGCAATTACTTTCAGCAACGCCGCACAGAGTGCTTCAGCACAGCCTCCGGCTCAATCTCAGGACAGTTTGGCCCTTAGCAATCAGCTCGAATTAGGACAGAATGTTCGATCGACCTCGAACACAGCGGCAGAATCAGCATCAGAGGCCCAAGAGTCGATCGCCCTTAACCCTCAAACCTCAAAGTCTCAGCAGCCAGGGGGAGCCAAGATCGCATCAACTCCCCCAACCGGGCCCGAGCAAGCATCAAAGCCTCAACAGGCTGCTCAGGCTTCCCCATCTACTCTGTCTCAGGGCGGTTCGACACTTCTAAGAGGGTTGGAACCGAAAGACGCTCAGCAGTCTTCTCCGAACCCTCCCAACAATATTCCTGTGCCCAATTCCCCGGTACCTATTCTCCGGGGCACTCCCAACGAAAGTTTCCCCCCTGTGCCTCCGAGGGGCATCCTAGACACCAAGCCTCCGGCTTCCCTGGAACCCAACCCTAATCCACTGCTGTTTCCGACAAGCCCGGAGGATGTCAGGATCGAGCAAACTGAGTCAATTACCTTGCAGCAGGCGATCGACCTCGCCCGCCGCAACAGCCAAGTTTTGCAAATCGCCGGACAGCAAGTGGAACAAAGCAGAGCAGCTTTGCGCGAACAGCAAGCTGCTCTTTATCCAGACCTGAATTTTCAAATGGACGCCAGCCGTTCTGTGAGTGCCGGCGGAGAACTCGGAATCCGGGCTGGGCAGCGTCGCCTCAACGCTCTGGCTAACCGAACCGGGCAGCCCGCCGAGCAAGCCGGCACAAATTTCGGCAGCAACAGTCTTAATAGCACTTTGCAGTTGAGCTATGACGTAGATTTGTTCGGAAGACGGCGCGCTAACATCCGCGCTGCAGAGGAACAGTTGCGCCTTCGGGAACTGGATGTGGAACGCCAAGCCGAGGAACTCCGCTTTGACACTGCTGAGGCTTACTACAACTTGCAAAACGCGGACGGGCAAGTTGCCATCCGCCAAGCTTCGGTGAGAAATGCCCAGCAAAGTTTGCGGGATGCCGAAGCCCTGGAACGGGCAGGGGTCGGAACCCGGTTTGCTGTGTTGCAGGCTCAGGCAAATTTGGCTAACGAAGTGCAACAACTGTCAGTAGCCCGTCGCGATCAGCGAGTTGCCCAGCGGCGTCTGGCTGAAATTTTGAATGTCAGCCAGTCGGCGAACTTGACAGCGGCGGACCCGGTAGAGCAAGCGGGGTCTTGGAGGCTGTCTTTGGAAGAGAGTATCGTGCAGGCTTTTAAGAATCGCCCCGAGTTGGAACAGCAGTTGGTGCAGAGGGATATCAGCAAGCAGCAGAGGCGATCGATTCAGGCGGGGCGTTTGCCTCAACTGAGTGTTGGGGGTAGTTACAACGTGCTGGGACAAGACCCTGATAACCCCGATCCGTATACTGCTCGCGGCTGGGCCGATGGTTATTCGATCCGGGCGAGTCTGACTTGGAGTATCTTCGACGGGGGCGCGGCGAACGCGAGGGTGAGACAGCGGGATGCTGATATTACGATCGCCGAAAGTCGATTTGACCAACTCCGCAACCAAGTGCGCCGGGAAGTGGAACAAGCTTATTTTGGCTTGGAATCGAGTTTTGAGAATATCGAAACTTCAGAGGCAGGGGTTTTGCAGTCGAGGGAAGCTCTGCGTTTGGCCAGACTGCGCTTTCAAGCTGGTGTGGGTACTCAGACGGATGTGATTCAGGCGGAAACTGATTTGACTAGGGCTGAGAGAAACCGATTGTCGGCCATTGTCACCTATAACCTGGGTCTTTCGTCTCTCCAGCGCGCTGTGAGCAATCTTCCGACTAATAACCTTTCGGATGCTCCTTGAGATTGAGTTGGGGCGAGCTTTAATTACCAGATCAATTGGACATCCTGTATTAAACGTCCGACACATTAGTTAATATTTTGTAATAGAGTTCCATGTCAACTGCGTTAAGGGATCGGCAATGGCCAATATCAAGTTTGTGAAGGAAAATCAGGAAGTCATCGCAGCAGACGGAGCCAATTTGAGGCTCAAAGCTCTAGAAAACCGCATCGATTTGTACACATTTTCGGGAAAGATGATGAATTGCGGGGGCTACGGTCAATGCGGCACCTGCATTGTGGAAATTGTAGAGGGCAGTGAAAATCTGTCGCCCCGCACTGACTTTGAGAACCGCAAGCTCAAGAAAAAGCCCGAAAACTATCGGTTGGCTTGTCAAGCTACGGTTAATGGCGAGGTCAGCGTCAAGACTAAACCGTGACTTCAGAGGGCAGAAGGCTAGAGATGCTAGAGATAGAGAAGGAAAGAAAAATGCAGAATGCAATAATTTTGTTTTTTTTTCCTATTTCACTGTATAATCACGCATTTTGCCGATCTAGGAAAAGAAACTTGGTTTCTAGGACAAATAAGAGATTGGGCAGCAAGGCATCCAGCCAGAAAGAGGGTTTCGACGCTTGTCGGTAAGCTCTTCTTCTGTCTTCGAGTTTGCCTTTTGCCTTTGAGTGATATCCTAGTTGTGTGTGTTTTTCTATTTTCCGATAGAGGCGAGCGTCTTCATGGAAGTTAACGATTTAGGGTTTGTGGCAACCATTCTGTTTGTATTGGTTCCCAGTGTTTTTCTAATCATTCTGTACATTCAAACAGCTAGCCGTCAAGGTAGAAAAGATTAGCAACTGCTGCTATTTCTGTCAGGCGCAAGCTGCTTGCAAAAAAAAGCGCCAACAGCTTTTTGCTGAGGCGCTTTTTTGTTAACTGTTGAGTTTTAGCTGCTAACTCTTAACAATAAGATCCTAGCCGACTGTGCGGGCTAGCAAGACCGGACAGTTGGCATAAACTCGCACGTAGTCTGATAGCGAATTTCCTAGGAGTCGATCGATATCCACAAAGTTTTTGGCAACGCTGGGTCGCCGATCCGGGGAACCGATTACCAACAAGTCGGCATTCAAGTCGTCTGCAATCCGACAAATTTCTTCCCCTGGCTTGCCTGTAGCACTCACGCAGCGGTAGCTAACTCCCATTTGTTTGGTTAGCGCTACTGCCGGAGCTAATACAGGGTCTTTTTCAGCACTTGCTGTTAAATCTTCGCTGGTTTTTCCCGTCAAATCTTTGGTGACGTGTACTAAAATTATCTCTCCGCCGCTGACTTCTTTGACCAAAGATAGCGCAAGCTGCAATGACTGTTTGGCAGCTTCTGATTTGTCTACCGCTACCATGACGCGCTTGATTTTTTTGACGTAAATGTCGTCTTTGACTAACAGCATCGGTCGGGATGTTAGCTGGAAAACGTACTGGCTTACTGAGTTTTCCAAAATCGATTGCAGCCGTCCGAGTCCCCGGGAACCCATAATTACTAAGTCGGATTGTTCTTCTTCTGCGACTTGGCAAACGGTGGTTTTCGGGTCTCCCTGTTTGAGCCGCGGGTTGACTTTGCTGGGATCTATTTTCAAAGACTGGACTGCTTGTGCTAAAATCTTGCCTCCTTCTTCCAACTTCTCGGCCATGCCATCGGAGGTTACTTGCGGCGGCACGACGTGCAAGACGGTGACAGAGGTTTGTTGCAAGGAAGGGATGTCCATCAACATATTAAACATCTCTTCGCACAAGCCGCGACCGGCTACGGCTACTAAAATTTTTTCTATCATGGTTTTGGCGGTAAAAACAGTTGAGTTTTCTTGTGCGACGTTAAACTAGGGCGTTGGTACTCTAGTTTCTTACTGTCAAGCATAAGCCTGAAGTTTGTCTTATGATTTGTAGAAATGTAGCGTTTTGGAACGATTTGTAAAGTGTTAGAGAACGATCGAACTCAACCAGAACTCGCACCGGCTGGTGCTATTCAAAATCGGCGCGGGATTGACTCTGAGGGCTGGTTTGAATACTTGGTGCGAGTGTATCCTCACCATACTGACTACAGCGGTGTGGTTTGGCACGGCACTTATATTGCTTGGATGGAGGAAGCTAGGGTGGAAAGTTTGCGCTCTCTCGGCATCGAGTATGCAGACTGGGTGGCGCAGGGTTTGGAATTGCCCGTGGTGGAACTTTCGCTGCGCTACCACCGGGCTGTACAAATGGGTCAATCTGTAGCAGTCAGAACGCGGATCGCTGCTACCGAGGGTGTGCGGCTGCTTTGGGATTACGAAATTCGATCGGCTGATACTCAGGAGTTATATGTGACAGCACAGGTAACTTTGGTTGGTGTCGATCGCGACAAGAACAAGATTATCCGGCAATTGCCACCGGCACTAAAAGAGGCTTTGACAAGGCTTTCTGTTAAACCTTCAACCTAAGCTGCTGTTAACTATAAAAAATAGTTAGTGCAGCCCTAGTAAGTAGAGTGCGTGACTTTTGAGTCACTCCATTCGTCGCCCAAATTTTATTTGGTCACGCACCCTACACAACTGCCTTCTGCCTTCATGGGAACTTTTAATAATGTCAAAAAAACTGGGATTGCCAGAGCCAAATATTGAACTTCAGCGCAATATTTTGGAAAAAACAGAGTTAAACTCTGCCTTAACAACTGAAGACAAAACTCTTGTTTCTGGAAAGCCAGACAGTTTAAAGAACGGTGAATTAGCTGAGAGTCAAGGGAAAATTTGGGCGATCGCATCGCTGTCGGCGGCGCTGCTAGCGGTGTCGCTGGCTGCGATTTTTATTAGGTTGAGCGAACGGGAAATCAGCCCGAATGCTACTGTTTTTAACCGTTTGTGGATAGCAACTGTAGTATTTGGGGTGTGGAATGCTGCGGGTGCTGCGCGTCGCCGAATGTCTGGGGCACAAGTTGAAGAGCGATCGAACTACACTCTGCAGGATGTGATGCTGTTAACAGCGGTAGGCGTGGTTTCTTCTGCTTCTGTGGGTTTCTGGGCCTGGTCACTGAGTCAGACTAATGTCGCTAATTCTACTGTACTGCGAAACTTAACTCCTTTATTTACTACTTTGGGGGGATGGCTGCTGTTGGGGCGGCGCTTTGACAGCCGATTTTTGGTGGGACTGGCGGTGGCGTTGTCCGGCGCAATTGCGATCGGCATGGACGATTTGCAAACTGCGGGAGACAATCTTGCCGGCGACATTGCTGCTCTTTTATCGGCGATGTTTTATGCAGGAAATCTGCTCATTTCAGAACATTTGCGAACCAAGTTTCCGGCAACAACTATATTGATGTGGCGATGTTTCATTGGCAGTATATTGTTTTTGCCACTCGTTGTGCTTGCGGGCGATCGAGTTTTCCCTTATTCTTGGCAGGGATGGCTGACTGTAATTGCTTTGGCGGTGATTTGCCAAGCTTTCGGTCAGGGACTGCTTATCCACAGTCTAGGTCGTTTGTCCTCGGAATTTGTAGCTTTTTTCCTGCTGCTAGAACCCGTAATTACGGCTATTATGGCTTGGGTGCTGTTTTCGGAAAGTTTGAGCTTGTTTAATTGGTTTGCTTTTTCTGTGGTTTTGGCTGGAATATATTTGGGAAAATCTAGCAGTTCGGTCGCTAAAAAATGAAACAAAAAGGAAAAATACTTAAATGATTCCAAGATCGATTAGCCGGAATCGCTGGCATTATGACTTTACTTTGCTGCCTCAATATTTGGAGGTACTCTTTGCTAAATTGCGGATTGCTGTGGTGTTCGGTGGCGACTGCGACCGCCCTGGTTCTGTGATTTACAAAACTCACAATCCCCGCGCTTGGAAAAGTTACGAAATCGTCGCCCGCGAGATTGCGAAAGCCTTAGCAGAGATTGGATTTCAGCAAGTTTTTGTCATTCCTGACGACATGAATTTGCCGCAACAACTCAAACAAAACAATATCCATTTAGTGTGGCTGAATACTGGCGGAGTCCAGGGCTACAATCCTGTTTGTCACACTCCCGCATTGTTGGAAATGTTGGGAATGCCTTATGTCGGTCACAATCCTTTAAATAGTTCAACTTTAGATAACAAACACGCTTTTAAGCGGGAACTGCAATCAGTCGGAATTAAAACTGCTCCATTTATGACTTGGCATCCTTCTCAAGGGATCTTGCAGCCTAATTTGCATCAGCGTTTTGCCATTGCTTTTGGTGACTATCAAGGACCGTTTGTTGTTAAACCAGTCTCCGGTCGCGCTTCGCTGCACGTTCATTTTGTAGACAAGATTGAGGGTTTGTCTCAGGCGGTTTCGGAAGTTCACCGAGACACTCACAATACTGCTTTAATTGAAAAGTATTTGCCGGGACGAGAATTTTGTGTAGCGGTCTGCGGCTATGTTACTTATGCTAAAGGCAGATTTTATAAAAATACCAAACCTTTTGCTTTTTCGACTGTAGAGCGGGTGCTGGAGCCGGAAGAACGCATATTTACTTCTATGGATCAAAAGGCGATTACGGCCGACCGAGGACGGTTGATGGGCGGTGACGAACCTGAACTAAAACAAGAGTTAATTGAGTTAGCTCGAAAAATTTATTGGGAGTTTAGTTTGAACAGTTTGGTGCGGATCGATGTCCGAAGTGATGCTGATGGCTCGCTTTATGTTTTGGAAGCAAATCCCAAACCGGATCTGAAACACCCAGGGGAAAATGTGACGAGTTTGGTAGCTTTAGGTTTGGCGGAATACGGGATGAGTTATAACGATTTAATTTTTAGTTTACTGGCGGATAGGTTGGATTATTTGTTGACTCAGCATATCCAAATTATTCCTCATATTGTGGATTTGCTTCATTAATCGGACTGGCAGGTTGCGCTGGGCGCACCTTACCTATAAACAAAAGGGCTTTGTAAAGAAATATAAATTGTTGAGCAAAGTGAACACAGGTTGGCAAGTTGTGATAGCTTTGAGTAAGATAGCGATTTGTAGATGTCCATTTTTCTGTCAGCATTTTCTGTCAGCATCAAAGTCACTCAATTTATATTAATTAGATAAAACAAATGCAAGCATTACTTTTATTTATAGGATTTGGAGGCGGGGCATTAGTCTGCTGGCTAATTTTGAATAAGCGAAATTCACGCAATTTGGTGCGGATGAAGGGTTCGCAGGAGGCTATATCGAATTTGGCGGCTCAGTTGGATGCCCGAAATTCGGAATTGCGGCAAAAGGTTCATAATGAAAATAAGTTAAATTCTGAATTATCCCAGTTGCAAAGTCGGTTTGAGGCTGTGACTCGCGAGCAAGATATTTTAAAAAATCAAGTGTCGGAAATGGAAGATTTTTTGGCAGGAATTGCCCAAGATCGATCGCAAATTGATGCTCTGATTGCTGATTTGCAGTTTCAGCTAGAAAATGCTCAACAAGCTGAGTCGCAGTTAGCAGAAGTGGCAGAACTTAAAGATCGGTTAGAAGTTGCGGAGCAGGAGCGATCGCAGCTTAACGCTCAATTGCTGGAAAAGCAAGCAGAGTTAGAGGCGGTTGATGCAGAACGTTCTCAATTTCAGGCTCTGCTGTCTGAATTTGAGACTCAGTTGGAAACGGCTAGCCAAAGCCGATTGCAGGTACAGTACCAGTTGTCGGAAATTCAAATTAAGTTCGATCGCTCCACTGAAGAGCGGGAGCAACTTCAGTCTCAACTGTCGGGTTTGCAAACTCAACTGCAATTAGTCGAAGCAGAGCGATCGCAATTTACTTTGGAATTGTCAGAGCTACAAGCTCAATTGGAGAGTGCAGAGCAAGAACGCGAAATACTCAACTCTCAATTGCAAACCGCTCGCGAACAAGCACAGCAACCTCCATTTGAATTATTAGAACTGCAAAGACAGTTAGAAGCTGCTAATTTGGATAAAACGCAGTTAAACTCTCAAGTTCAGGAAGTACAAATTCAATCCGAAATGGTTGTTTTAGAGCGAGAGAGACTGCTGGCTAAGTTGTCAGAATTGGAGTCTCAGATACATCGCAAGGAGGGAGATAGCTCGCAACTCCAGTCTCAGTTATCAGAATTGCAAGCTCAATTAGAAACTGCTAACACCGAACGATCGCACCTTTATTCTCAATTGTCGGAATCCCAAAGTCAAATCGAGACAGCCAACCAGAGCCAAACTCAACTTCAATCTCAAGTATCCCACTTAGAAGCTCAGCTAGATAGCCTGCGTCAAACTCGCTCTGAATTAGAATCTCAGCTAGAAACAGCTAACACAGAACGCTCGCAACTTTATTCTCAACTCTCGGAAATTCAAAGTCAAGCCGAGACAGCCAACCAGAATCAAAATCAACTTCAATCTCAAATCTCGGAGTTAGAGCACCACTTAGAAAGTGTGCGTCAAAATCGCTCTGAATTGGAATCTCAACTCACTTCTCAAATCTCGCAATTGCAAAGTCAAACCGAGACAGCCAATCAGAATCAAACTCAACTTCAATCTCAAGTATCCGAGCTAGAAGAACAGTTAGAAACTGTGCGTCAAAGTCGCTCTGAATTGGAATCTCAGCTAACTTCTCAAATCTCGGAATTGCAAAGTCAAATCGAGACAGCCAACCACAATCAAGCTCAACTTCAATCTCAAGTATCCGAGCTAGAACATCACCTAAATAGTGTGTATCAAACTCGCTCTGAATTAGAAGTTCAGCTAGAAACAGCTAACACAGAACGATCGCACCTTTATTCTCAACTCTCGGAATTCCCCGCTCAAATCGAGACGGCCAATCAGAATCAAAATCAACTTCAATCTCAAATCTCCGAGTTAGAACATCAGTTAGAGAGTGTGCGTCAAAGCCGCTCTGAATTGGAATCTCAGCTCACTTCTCAAATCTCGCAATTGCAAAGTCAAATCGAAACAGCTAATCAAAATCAAACTCAACTTCAATCTCAAGTATCCGAATTAGAAAATCAGTTAGAAAGTGTGCGTCAAAGTCGCTCGGCATTGGAATCTCAGCTAGAAACTGCTAACAGAGAACGATCGCGCCTTTATTCTCAACTCTCGGAAACTCAAAGTCAAATCGAGAGAGCCAACCACAATCAAGCTCAACTTCAATCTCAAGTATCCGAGTTAGAACACCAACTAGAGACAGTTTATCAAGAACGCTTGCTGCTAACATCGCAACTTTCCGAAGAGGGCGATCGACAATCTGAGCATTTTGACTCGGAATCAAAGCAAATTGAAGCATCTACTTCTAATCCCAAAGTTTTGAACAGTAAAAAATTTGTTGTTTCTCAGCAGGGTCAAGGCGATTATACTACTATTAGCGAAGCGCTGAAAAATGCAGCACCGGGCACGCGCATTGACGTGCATCCAGGCGTTTACCGCGAAAGTTTAATTCTCGACAAATCGGTAGAAATTATCGGCAGCGGAGAGGTCGCTCGCATTGTGGTTGAAAGTATCAACTCAAACTGCATTAAAATGGCAACTGACCGTGCTTTAGTGCGGGGGTTAACCCTGAGCGCGACAGGGAAATATTACGCTGTAGATATTCGCAAAGGCGAGTTAATCATAGAAGACAGCGATCTCACTTCTGCGGACTATTCTGTGGTGGGAATTTGCGGCCCTGATGCAAATTCTATTCTCCGCCGCAGTCAAATTCATGATGGGGTATGGAACGGAATTTTTATATCGGATAATGCGAAAGCAACGGTGGAAGATTGCAGTATTTTTGACAACGGCAGTTTGGGAATAGGTGTCGGATTGGGAGGAAAATTGATCGTGCGCCGGTGTCGGATTAATGGTAATGAAGGTGAGGCGATCGGCATTTACAGAGATGGCATTGCTACCGTGGAAGATAGTGATTTAACGGGCAATCCTGGAGGTGCTTGGCGCATTGCAGATAACGGATACCTGCGCGGCAAAGGAAATCAAGAATAGAAGAAGGAAGAGGGAAGTTCGGCAACGAGCACTGTACAAGATGTAACGGATGTCAGGAAGAAGGAACAAGGAAGAGAAAAAAGGGAAGAGAATTCCTAATTAGCGATTCCAAATCCCCGATTACCAATTACCAATTACCAATTACCAATTCTAAATGCCTAACAATCGAGCTGGATTGTGTTTCATCATTAAATCAATTTCGTGCGGAGAAATGCCTTCACCTATCAATTTTTCCACAAATAATTTGTAACCTTCCGCAGGCAAAGGATCGGGTTTCCTTCCTAAATCCGTGCTGAGAACAAAATGCTCTGCTCCGATTAGTTTAATCGCTGCTGCCATCTTACTAATAGAAACTTGATGCCAGTTTTTGTGACCGTCATCAGCGGCATTGTCTCCCATCAAATCGTTGACAAATGCGAGTTCTAGAAAAGCTCCCATCTGGGCGGCTGTTTGCATATTTTCTAGGGACAAACCGGGTACATCTGCCATTGCGTGGGTAATCAGGATGTTCTTAATGTTGAGCAGGTTGGCTTCAGCTACAACTGCCATCACTTCTTCTGAGGAAATATGACCAGTTTCCAATACCAAATTATCTTTGGCTACCATCTTCAACACCGCTGCTGTTTCCGGTAGAACCTTGCCATTTTCCGCAACTTTAATCCCCATTCCCGATTTGTGAAAAACCTGGAAGTGATGCTCAGCATCAACTGTTGGCAGCCACACTACTTTACCGTATTTGCCCCCGACGCGGTGCATTGCGTCTACAGCGTCGGGATTAATGCCACCGACAGCATGATTGAGAACAACTCCTCCGAAAACTTCGATTTCTGGTACTATTTTATTAACCAAAACTGCCCGCGCTGCTGTGCTGGCATAATGATTTTTCAATACCACAGCTTTCATCTTCGCCCTAGCAGCTAATTTCGCTACTTCAAAATCATCCAACCTGCGGGGAATCACATCAGGAGAAGAATGAATGTGAAAGTCGATCGCACCTTCGATCGTACTCTTTGGCAAATTGACCATCGGCGAATCTCTGACAGCATAAACTGGCAGACAAAACCAATAGCAAACCATCCAAACTAACGTAAAAAAAACAGCTTGCATTCATCCCCTCTGCGTTCTCTGCGCCCTCTGCAGTTCATTTTCTCTTAATTCTCTAAAATAAAAGATTTAACCGCATTTGCTAAAGCTTCTGCATTCTCTTCGTGCATACCCAAAGAACCGGGAATAACTCGCGATTCAACACCCGGTAATTCCGTTAATGCTTCCATTTCAGCCTTTGATTTTGGCGGCGCATTCTCAGCAATTACAACCATCACCGGCACTGCTAATTGTTGAAAATTATCTGTAAATTCCGATCGCACTTTAGCCGGATCTAAACCACCAGTCACAAAGGCAGCGGGACCGTAGCGAGCACCGGGTTTTTGCGTGATTTTCCACTTATTTTGAATGAAGTCGGGCGTGACTTTTGCAGCATCCACATAGACGTGACGCCGATACATCAAACTCAGGAAAGACGGCGCAGTGTTTAGTTTGTATAGGAATTGTCCCAGTAAGGGCGATCGTACTAATTCTCTCACAATTCTATGCCACCCGCTTTGCTGTTTGCTCATCGTCGGCAAAGGCCCGCGCCAAGTCGGCGCAGCTAACACAATCTTTGACCAAACATTAGGCTTTGATTGCACTAATTGCATCACATAACCCGCAGCGTGACCTGCTGCAACTACAGCAACCGGGCTATTAAAAACTGACTCAACAAAATCTTTCAGAAATTGATGGTACAATTGCGGTTGATAGTCGGTTCGCGGGCGATCCGATTCGCCAAAACCAGGCCAATCTAAGCTCACCACTTGAAAGTTAGAAGCTAACAATTCTGCTAAAGGACGCATTTCTTCTCGCGTGGAAACTGTACTGAAAGCAGGCAGCAGCAATACAGGATTTCCCTGTCCTCTGGTTTCATAAATAACTTTGATTTGCGTTTCTTTCCAATTCCAGAGATATTCTTGAACTGCGGCGGGATAGTTGCCAGAACCGGATTTTGTTAAATTTGTAGTTTGAGTCATAACTGTTTATTCTTTTAATTTGCTTCGGCTTGCTTGTTCAATTCACAAGCAAGTGCCTTATTTTTCATCATTTGAAAGATGTTGTAAAATCCGTTAGCGCGGGAAGGTGTCAGACTCACATTCAATCCGGTGTCTTGAATAAAATCTGGGGTAATGGTGACAATTTCAGCAGGCGTTAATCCGCTCAAACCTTCCACCAGCAAGCCAACTAATCCTTTGACTAACTGAGCGTCTGAATCGCCTTGATACAATACTTTTCCGTCTGCCAAATTTGCAGTAATATAAACTTGCGACACGCAGCCAGAAACTTTGTTTTCCGGCAGTTTGTCGCTTTCGGGAAATGCTGGGAGTCGCTTGGCATACCACAGCAGTTGTTCGTAGCGCTGTTTTGGATCGGAGTGTCGCTGAAAGCGCTGGACGATTTTAGCTAGGGCTGCGGGTAGCGCGGTGTTTGCGGACATGATTCACTCGTAGCGGTTTACTTCGTTAATATTATACATTTAATTTTGCCGGCGGGTGCGATCGCCTGCTCATCTGCTCCCACTGAAGCCGTATTCAGGTGAATCGGTTATTGTTATTGTAGTTAACGAGTTAGAGCATTCAAAACAGAGGAAATATGGTATTTAGTGCTGTTAATGAAGATTGGTGTCGAGTCGTAATGAACCGCGAAACGCGCAGAATAGTTAAAAGCTTGCAGCCAGAGGGCTTGAATGTATTAGAAATATCCGGCAATAGTTGGGGTAATTGGGAGTCTTTCAAAAGCTATAAATCACTTAAGTATCCCGATTTTGATATTTGCGAGTCTTGCCTTGATGAAACATTTGATTTAATAATTGCCGAGCAGATATTTGAACATTTACTTTGGCCTTACCGCGGAAAAAATATATATAGAATGCTCAACAGCAAGTGATATTTTTTAATAACCACACCCTTTTTGATTCGCATTCACGATTGTCCTACAGATTGCTCTCGCTGGACAGAAACTGGCATCAAATACTTGCTTGCTGAATGCGGTTTTAATTTAGAAAGCATTCAAACAGGAGCCTGGGGAAACCGAGCTTGTGTGGTGGCAAACTTTGCCAGGTGGGAGCTTTACAATCCCTCCATTCATTGGCTCGCAAACGAGCCAGATTTTCCCTTGGTAGTTTGGGCCATCGCACAGAAATAACTCGGCAAAAAGACGATTTTATCGAAAAACAAAGCGGTATAATATATTGTGAAAAAACTCTGGCTACAACATCGCATTTTTCCGGCAGTCATCTTCTTAGGATTGGGTTTGCTGTTCACCATCGCCCTTTCGCTTTCTTTTGGTGCGGTATCCATGAGTGCCGATCAATTGTGGCAAGCATTTCTGCACCGAGGTGATGCTGCCAATCAGACTATTTTATGGGAATTGCGTTTGCCCAGAGTTGTGGCAGCGCTGACGGTTGGTGCGGCTTTAGGAATGTCGGGGGCGTTGCTGCAAGGTTTGCTCCGCAACGGTTTAGCAGATCCTTTTGTATTAGGAATTTCGGCTGGTGCGGGGTTGGTTGCGATTACCATGCTGACTTTGGGAATATTTCAAACTTGGGTGCCTTTGGCGGCTTGGATAGGTGCTATTTTAACTTCGATGCTGGTCTACTTTTTGGGAAAAACTAAAACTGGCATTTCTGTTGAACGTTTGGTTTTAGCCGGTGTGGCTGTGAGTTCTCTGTTCGGGGCAATACAAACTACACTGCTGCTGTTAGCTGAAGACAGCCGTTTGCAAGCTGCTTTGAATTGGTTAATCGGTAGTTTGAACGGTCGCGGTTGGTCGGATTTGCAGGTTGCTTCACCTTATATTTTGACTGCTTTGCTGTTAGGATGTTTTTTAGGGCGCTCGATAAATTTGCTGGCTTTGGGCGACGATTTAGCTGTTGGTTTGGGGGTTTCGCTGGTACGATCGCGCTTGTTGATTGGGGGTGTTGCTACTTTGCTAGCTGCGAGTGCTGTCAGCATCGGCGGATTGATTGGTTTTGTGGGATTGGTTGTGCCTCACGGGGTGCGTTTGTTGGTGGGTAATGATTATCGGTTTGTATTGCCGCTGAGTGCGATCGGCGGTGCTTGGGTGTTGGCTTTTGCTGATTTTTTGGCTCGTTTGGGTGCGGTAGAATTGCCTGTGGGTACGGTGACGGCTTTGTTGGGTTCTCCGCTGTTTGTCTGGCTGCTCTATCGGCGTTCTAGTTATTAAGAAGAAGGAAGAAGGAAGAAGGAAGTTCGGCAACTAGCAATGTACGGGATGTAACGGATGTCAGGAAGAAGGAAGACGCAAAATTAATTACCGATTATCCATAACCAATAACCCATAACAAAATATAATGTCTTTAGAAATTCAAAATTTAACTGGTGGTTACGGCGAAGTTGCGATCGCCCGCAACATCACTTTATCTTTACAACCTGGTGAGTGGTTGAGTCTCATCGGTGCCAACGGTTCTGGTAAGTCTACTTTCTTGAAGTTAGTTAGCCGCATCCTAATTCCGCAGCAAGGAAGTGTGTTGCTTGATGGCAAAGCAATTCATACTCAACCTGCTGCTGTTGTCGCTCAAAAATTAGCGATTTTGCCGCAGCAGCAAACAGTACCGGAAGGTTTGACTGTAAAGCAATTAGTTAGTTTGGGGCGTTCTCCTCATCAGGGTTGGTGGCAGTGGGAATTGAGCAAGGAAGATGCGGAAAAGGTGGAAGTTGCTATCAGTCAAACTGGGATTGAGGAATTTCGCGATCGGCCTGTCGAACAACTCTCAGGAGGCGAACGCCAGCGCGCTTTTCTCGCCTTAGCTTTGGCTCAAAACCCGCAAGTTTTGCTATTAGATGAACCTACGACTTATTTAGATATTTGCTATCAGTTGCAATTGTTAGATTTGCTTAATCAACTCAATCAAAAACACAAGTTGACGATTATTACCGTGTTGCATGAAATTAATTTAGCTGCTAGATACAGTTCGCGGATTGCTATGTTAAATAAAGGAGAACTTTTTTCTGTAGGAACTCCGGCACAAGTTTTAACTCCTGATAATTTAGCTAAGACTTTTGGCGTAGAAGCTATAATTTTAGAGACTTCTGTAGGCTTGCAGATTTGTGCGATCGCTCCCACTCTTCACACTTAATCCTTGTATGATAAGTATAACCTTGCCCTCGCACTAAGTTCTCAATTTCTTCCTAATTATTTCTATTAACTGATTGTCACAATCCGCTGTTCTATCTGAGTGCCACAGGCTTTAAACTATTGCTTAGTAGTGGTTCCAAAGGGTAGAATAAAAATTAAGAGATACTTAAAAAATCCGATTTCAGGCAATAAGTGCGGTTTTTTATACAAAATCTACCGTAAACTATTGATATTTAAATACTTAAGCGCTAAAGTGCGCTCGAACTTCCCGTCAATTCTGTCTCAACCTGGTCTAAACTCGGTGTAACTCCAGCCAAAACTATGTACAAAACTTTGTTTTATCGTACCGCTATCCTGTTGCTGAGTTTAGCATTTACCGCTTGCTCCGCCGCCACTTTACCCCAAATTCAGCAATCAACTCCTGCTGTTTCGCCAGCCAATCAACCACAAACAACTAACAGCGAATCAGCACAAAAAGTTGTAGCTTTAACACCTTTAACCGCCGATATTATCCATCAACTCGACCCAACCAAACTTGTGGGAATTCCCGGCAGCGCATTAGTCAGCAGCAACCCCAAATTTACAGGAATTACCGCAGTCACTACCGAACGCACCCCTCCTAATTTGGAAAAAATCATCGCATTGAAACCAAATTTGGTCGTAGGTGCGTCGGGATTTCACGACCAAACAATGCAAAAATTGCAGCAGCTTGGAATAAAAACTTTACTTACTCAAGTTGATAGCTGGAAATCCCTAGAAGAGTTAACAACTACTTTAGCTAAATCCCTCAATACAAATCCAGAACCTCTGTTAAAACGCTACCAAACATTTTTAGCAGACATCCCAAATCAAAGCCCTGCCACTTTAGTTTTGGTAAGCAGACAACCGATTTTATCTCCAAATCAAAGCAGTTGGGCTGGAGATTTGCTGGGTAAGTTTAACGTGAAAAATGTCGCCGCCCAGTTGCAAGGAGATAGCCCTGTTCGAGGCTACGTGACGCTTTCAGCGGAAAAGGTTTTAGAGGCTAATCCTGAAATAATCATTATAGTCGATCGGGAAGAAGGAATTTTAGACCAATTTAAATCTGATTCATTTTGGAATCAACTAACAGCCACTAAAAATAATCGAGTTTACGTTTTTGACTACTACGGATTGGTCAACCCAGGGAGTATCGAAAAAATTGAGCAAGCAACTGCTCAACTTAAACAAGTTCTAGCTAAAAAGTAGAGGGGGTTACAACAACTGAAAGAAGTAAGTCATTACTAAAACCCCAGTTTAACTAGGAACTGTTGAAGAAACCTTGCTAATTACACTGTGGGTAATAGCTGTAGAAGCCGTAAAAGCAGACCCGATTTTGATAGATCCAAAATCTATATAAATGCTGGAACAGATTGACTACCATTTCTCTAAAAGTGAGAAAGGGCGCAGCGATCGGAAACCTGGTTTTTGATCCTGACTTCCAATGCTGTTCGATCGATCGCCCTTACACCGGTAAAAGCGGCACACCGCGCAACTGCCGCAGGGAATTGATACAAACCGGGCAGTCGCAGCCAAACATCGCCACGGCCGCATCGCTTTCTTCTTCCGAAAAATCCAGCATCGCCGTCTGTTCGTCAGCAGGGCGCTGCCAAGCGATCGTCGGTTTAGAATCTGAAGCAGCGGTTTTGGCGGGGAGTCGCACGCAAGTCAGACGCTGAGTGTGGGGCGATCGCACGCAGCGGGGCGAATCAGCCGATTGGCTTGGTGTTTCGCCAATTTGAGCGGGATTTGCGATCGCGCTCAAAGACATCAGAGATCCAAACAGCGTCGGACTTACAAGTAAAGTGAGGAGCAATCTATTCATTTGTCGTCCTTAAGAACTTCAACGTACACATTAGCCCATTATCTGTTGCAATTCAACAAGGTTTTTGTCCCCCATCAGTATGATTTGCCGTTATTAAGGCTTAAAATCCCAATATTTACCGCCCAAAACTTCAACAATTATTCGGGTATTAGCAACCAGCATTTTCTGATAAGTATCACCTTCGCTCCTCAGTTTAAGATTTGTTGCAATTTGAGTAAGTTTAGCTTGCCAGTGATAACAAATTCATCCAAGGCGGGTAAACTGATTTCAGCAAGGGTTACTCGAAGCAGCGAAAAAATTTACCTCAGAAACCAGGTGGGGAGTGATGAGTACAGTTTTAGTGGTGGAAGATTCCCGCAGTCAGCGGGAGTGCATTTCACATCAGTTGAGATGCAGCGGATTGAATGTAATTCAGGCATCTGACGGTGTGGAAGCGCTAGATAAAATTGAGAAAAATTACCCTGATTTAGTATTATTAGATGTCATAATGCCCCGTCTAGACGGTTACGGTGTCTGTCGTTTAATTAAAGCTAATCCCGAAACTCGGAACATACCGATCGTATTTTTAACAGGCAAGGGACAGCAGTTAGCTTTATTTTCCCGGGCGATCGATCGCGCCGAGGCTTATGTTAGCAAACCTTGGCAGCCGAGGGAACTTTTGGCAACGATCAAAAAAGTTTTGCTCAATGCCCATATTAAGTTCGATCGAGCTTCTGCGGAGGCTTGGACGGAATACGGAATTTTAAACTTAAACACAGTCGAACTTTATCAAAGCCACGCCGATGCTTGGACAAAATACAGCGCCCAAATTATTAAATTGTACGATTCCAGCTTAGCAGCTTTCGAGCAAGCGTTGGCAATTGAACCGAGTCACTCGAATGCAAACAAGTATCGCAACCGAGTCCAGACAATCCGGGCAATTTTGATGAAAAAATTAGAGCAAACTAAACCTTGCAAAGTGTGCGATTATTATTACGGTAAGGATGGCATCACTTGTGCAGTGCATCCGCCTGGTCGCCCTCAAGAAGTGTGTCGTGATTGGGAATTTAATTAAACAAAAATGAAAACAAATAACCGTGCTTACTTAGAAACCTTGCTGCAAGAAAGAAACGAATATCCCGAAAGAATGGCTGAAATTGATGAAAAAATTAATGCCACTTTCCGCAAAAATTACGCCATTTTAGTAATGGATATGTCGGGATTTTCGCGCACGACAGTCCGCTACGGAATTATTCATTTTTTGGCAATGATTCACCGGATGCACGGAATTGTCAAACCGATAATTTCCGAATACGGTGGCACTGTAGTTAAGGAGGAAGCAGACAATATTTTTGCAGTTTTTGCTGATGTAAAAGCGGCGGTGGAAGCTGCGATCGACTCTGTGAAACACACGGCGGCTGTCAACACGACACTGCCGCCGGAAATGGATATTTACCTCTGCATTGGTATCGGCTGTGGCGATGTTTTGATGCTGGAAGGAGAGGATATGTACGGTTCAGAATTTAATCTAGCATCCAAGCTGGGAGAGGATCTGGCGGAACGGGGAGAGATTTTGCTCACCTCAGCAGCCTTTGAAAAATTGGAAGGTGATAAGCAAGATTGGGAAAGAGTGGATTTTTCGATTTCGGGTTTGGAGTTGGTGGCGTACAAGCGGCTGTAATCAAGTTAATTTCTGTTGTCTTCTCGTTCTTTACCATGCTGGAAAATGAGAACATGACTTGCGTCAGCCTTGACTAGAAACCCGGTTTCTTCGCAGATATCGGGCGACTCAGCCATTTTGATAGAAACCGGGTTGATGAGGCTATATTTTTAGAGAATATCGAATTTAAATAAAATTTAAAATCAGATGATTGAGGAATACAAAACTTGGCAATCTATCAATTTATCCGCTATTGGACAGCGGCTGGCTTGGCTGCAGCAACAGCCAGACACAGTTATTTTTTGCAAAGAGTCTGGTGTTCACTATGTTGCAGTCACAAAAGAGCGATCGCACATTAAGCTATCTTTAGTAGAAAAAGTAAATCAGCACACAGATTTACTGCAATCTATTTGCGATTTCAACAATCCTTTACATCTAGTGTCGGAATATACTCAGGCGATGATGTTGGGTTTAGTGTGGCAAAGCCAACCTCAAAGAATCTACATAGCTGGATTTGGCGGTGGCAGAATTCCCTTAGTTTTGCACCACTATTTGCCGGACACAGTTATAGAATGCGCGGATGTCGATCCGATCGCGATCCAAGCAGCTACACAGTGTTTTGGGGTAAAATTGGACGATCGGCTAACTGTAACAATTCAAGACGGCAGAGAGTATTTAGAGCAGCAAAAATCAGATACTCAGTACGATATCATCATGATCGACGTAGCTTTTGGCAACGGCTACTTTCCGCATCGCCTATCCACCAAAGAATTTTATCAAATCTGCGAAAAACACTTGTCAAGCGAGGGAGTTGTGCTAGCAAATCTGCTGCACAGAGATCAGTTTTATGCGGAAAAAATCACGACTTTTCAAAGTGTGTTTTCTCAGGTGTGCGTGTGTATTTGCCAGGAAAGTAATAGCATTTTGATTGGTAGCAACAGCCAGATTTTGGAGAAAGATGAGATTGTTGCTAAGGCAAAATATTTGCAAGATAGCTATCAATTTTCCTTTCCATTACCAGACAGGGCGCTTGAGGTGAAAGTAGGTAGAGAATTGGCGGAGGCTATACCTAATTTAGACAAAGCTCAAATTTTTCATGACGATTCGCCGCCCGCTGGTTATTTTGATTGCTGGTTATTCTGATATTAATAGTAAGTCCGGGTTTACTCTTTGTGGAACAGGCATCTTGCCTGTTCCGAAGTCCGAGCAGAGGGGGACTAAGAGAAAAGGGGGTACTAAAGCCGGATTTAATATGATGTGATTTTGTCCCGAATTTTCAGCATCGATCGCCGATCGAGAAAAAATCTATAATAAATCCATATTCTAAAATCTATAATCAAATGGGGACACCAGTTGATTTTCCTAAATATCTGCAATCCCTGGTTGAGTCTTATAAAAAACAACAGCATCTCTACACGCTGACTGATTTACAGGTGGAGGTGCGGGTGGAAAAGCCACCGGAGGATTCATCGCAACCTCGATCCCCAGAAAATAAACCAGAAACGAAAATCGAGCGGCTGGAAGTGCTGGCGGGAATCCGCAAGTACCTGCAGCAGGGAAAAGTGCTGCTAGTGGGCAAGCCCGGTTTGGGAAAATCCACGGTTTTGCAGCGTTTTCGGTGGGAATTGGCACTAGAAGCGCTCCATGAGGGCGATCGACAGATTCCGGTGTTGGTGCAGTTGAGGTATGATCGCTCGATTTTAGAAGCAATATGTGCCGAATTTCGACAGGCAAAGCTGAGAGTTAGCCGGGAAGAGGTGGATGATTTGCTGCTGGATGGCAGGTTGCTGCTGTTGCTGGATGGCGTGAATGAGATGCCATCGCAACAACGGCGGCAGGATTTGCAGCTATTCCGCGACGACAATCCCGATACGCCGATGATTTTCACGACGCGGGATTTGGCGCTGGGCGGATCTTTGGGCATTGAGAAACAACTGGAGATGTGCGCGCTGACGCAACCGCAGATGCGGGAGTTTGTGCACAAGCATTTGCCGCAAGATGGGGATTTGCTGCTGCGACAATTGCGCGATCGCCTGCGAGAGATTGCCGAAACGCCGTTACTACTGGAAATGATGTGTAAGGTGTTTAAAAATAGCGGGAAAATTCCCCAGAGTAAGGGCGAGTTGTTTCAGGAGTTCGATCGCCAGTATGACGAGTTTAAGGGCGCTGCGTTGGTTTCGGATGATTTTCGGCGCTTCAAGTCGGAGGTTTTGCAGCAGTTGGCTTTTGTGATGTTGCAGGGTGACTCGCAGCGCCCCACGGATGGTTGGGTGGCGATTTCTCGCGATCGGGCTGAGGGGATTTTGGAGGGCTGGTTGGGCGATCGGGGGGTGGTAGATGCGCCAACCAAGGCGAAGGAGTGGCTAGAGGATTTGCTGGAGCACCATCTGTTGCAGGTGGCGGCAAAGCAGGAGGAAATTGAGTTTCATCACCAATTATTTCAGGAGTATTATGCGGGGCGGGCGTTGCTGAAACTGTTGGTTGAAAGGCATATTGATGCGATCGATGATGAACGGTTGCAGCATTTCTATTTGAATTATTTTAAATGGACGGAGCCTCTGGCGTTCATGCTGTCGTTGTTGCGGGATGAGGCGCAGGCGGTGCGGGTGGTGCGGCTGGCATTAAAGGTGGATTTGAGGTTGGGGGCGCGGCTGGCGGGGGAGGTGCAGCGGGTGTTTCAGAAGTGTACGGTTGGGTTGGTGGATGAGTTGGATGTGCCGGGGTGGTTGAAGGTTGAGCTTTTGGAGGAAGTGCGATCGGATGAGGCGATTGGGGGATTACTTAAACTCGTTGAACATTCACACCCTTTTGTGCGTAGGAGGGCGGCAGATGCCTTAGGCAAAATCGGTGACGATCGGGCGATTCCGGGATTACTTAAACTCGTGGAAGATCGAGACTCTCATGTGCGTAGGAGCGCGGCAGATGCCTTAGGCAAAATGGGTGACGAGCAGGCGATTCCGCGATTACTTAAACTCGTGGAACATTCAGACTTTGATGTGCGTTGGATCGCGACAGATGCCTTAGGCAAAATGGGTGACGAGCAGGCGTTTCCGCGATTACTTAAACTCGTTGAAGATCCAGACTCTGATGTGCGTAGGAGCGCGACAGATGCCTCAGGCAAAATCGTTTACGAGCAGGCGTTTCCGCGATTACTTAAACTCGTTGAAGATCCAGACTCTGATGTGCGTAGGAGCGCGGCAGATGCCTTAGGCAAAATCGGTGACGAGCAGGCGATTCAGGGATTACTTAAACTCGTGGAAGATTCACACTCTGATGTGCGTAGTAGCGCGGCACGTGCCTTAGGCAATATCGGTGACGATCGGGCGATTCCGGGATTACTTAAACTCGTGGAAGATCCAGACTCTGATGTGCGTAGTAGCGCGGCACGTGCCTTAGGCAATATCGGTGACGATCGGGCGATTCCGGGATTACTTAAACTCGTGGAAGATCCAGACTCTGATGTGCGTAGTACCGTGGCATATGCCTTAGGCAATATCGGTGACGCTCCGGCGATTCCGGGATTACTTAAACTCGTTGAAGATTCAGACTCTGATGTGCGTTGGATCGCGGCAGATGCCTTAGGCAATATCGGTGACGCTCCGGCGATTCCGGGATTACTTAAACTCGTGGAAGATCCAGACTCTGATGTGCGTGGGATGGCGGCATATGCCTTAGGCAAAATCGGTGACGATCGGGCGATTCCGGGATTACTTCAACTCCTTGAAGATTCACACTCTTATGTGCGTAGTACCGCAGCAGATGCCTTAGGCAAAATCGGTGACGATCGGGCGATTCCGGGGTTACTTCAACTCCTTGAAGATTCACACTCTGAGGTGCGTAGGAGGGCGGCAGATGCCTTAGGCAATATCCGTAACGGTCGGGCGATTCCGGGATTACTTAAACTCGTTGAAGATTCAGACTCTGATGTGCGTAGTACCGCGGCAGATGCCTTAGGCAATATCGGTGGCGCTCGGGCGATTCCGGGATTACTTAAACTCGTTGAAGATTCAGATTCTGGTGTGCGTGGGATGGCGGCATATGCCTTAGGCAAAATCGGTGACGCTCGGGCGATTCCGGGATTACTTAAACTCGTTGAAGATTCATACTCTCGTGTGCGTTGGAGCGCGACAGATGCCTTAGGCGAAATCGCTAAGCAGCACACAGAGAAAGTCGCCCCCCATCTCCCCCACCTCCTTACCTTAATCCCCTCCAAATCCGGCGAAAAAGTTCACAGCCTCATCCTCGCCATCCAAGCCGCCTGCAAATACTACAACTACCCGATACATCAGTTATCCCTAGCACCGCACCCAGCCAAACCATCCCAGCCAACCGAACTCCTTGCTAAAATTGACCAAACCACCCAGCAAATCCACAAAAGAACAAAACAAATGGCTGACCAACCCACCCAAGACTTCTCCCATGCAACCTTCCAGGCCCTCGTCAACTTCGGCCCCAACCACGGGACCCAAGCCCACCACCTCCACATCGCCGCCCAGCAATCCTCCCCTGAAGCTGCACTGAATGCAGTAGTGCAAATCATTCAGGCATTAGAAAAAAAATATACTAATGTGCAAGACGAGCAACAAGCACTCAATATTATTGATGCAGAATTTAAGGAAATCAAAGAGCAAAAACCCATCGAGTGGCAAAACCTAATCAGCGTCAAACGGCTTTACAACGGTGGCAAAAAAGCAGCCGTGAAAGTTGGCGAACACTTCGCCGAATCAAACCCCTGGGGCAAAGGACTTGTTGCCTTCATTGAAGGCGTATCCGAAGACGTGAAATAGCCAGCCAACCCAAAAGTTTGCTGAAATATTGCAACATTTTTAATAAGGCTTTCAGGGGGGGGCGAGACGCCCACCCCACAAGAAAATTTACTCTTTGTGGAACAGGCATCTTGCCTGTTCCTAAAAGGGATGCAAGATGTAAAATAAAACAGCAGTAAGCTCTATGCAAACCGGAGGCTAACAGTATGATTCAAAATCCCGCATACTATCAGATGGTGCTAGACACCTTCTGCACCGCCCTAGAAGATGCCCGCCCCGCTGTCAGGGCGAAAGCTGCAGAAGCACTGGGAAAAATGGGAGATGTCGCGATGGTGCCCATATTAGTTAAAGCCTTGAAAGACACCTCACCAGAAGTCCGTTCCAGCGTCATCCAAGCCCTCGGACAACTGATACTAAATGAGGCTTAAATACTCCTTTCATTTCTTAGTCCCTCTCAGCAGGGACGAAAGTTTGTGTAGACGCGATTTCAAGATCCGAGCAATCTTATCATTTCATATATTCAACCATCTGCTGTTCCAGCTTAGCCAACAAAGTATCAACATCCGTCGCAGCTTCCTCAAAACAAACAGGAGGTTCAGGCTTAGGTTCAAAAAGAATCAACTTAATTTGACCTTCACCGATCGCCAAAATCGCCACTTCTGTCTCAGGCTTGTGAGCGTTCAACACACCTACAACTTCCTGAATATGACTTCTCACTTGACGGTTCAACTCCTCAACCGCCTCTTTCTTACAATACACAAATCGCGCAGTTTCTGCCACATCAATTGCCAAAATCTCCTCGCTTTCCTCTCCCCTTTCTAGAAATAGCCCCCAAGCCAAAGCAGCCAATTCATTTTGATTAGCTTTCACGAATTTATCTAATTTGCGGCTCCAGCTATTTTCGTTGGGTTTGGACTCAGGGCTATCAAATAGAAACATTTTCTCTTCTTGTTTGTATAAACTAATATTTTACAGTCAGCAGTCAGCAGTCAGTTGGGAGTTGGCAGTTGGCAGTTGACTGTTGTCATTAGTTAGCCATGCCCAATGCCCCATCCCTAATTACAAATTAGCAATTTCCAATTACTCCAAACCGCTGCGTTTCTATCTTATACCAGATTGCACGCGCCAGAGCGCCGCATAAATTCCGTCCTGTTCGATCAGTTGTTCGTGCTGCCCCGATTCTACCACTAGCCCTTCTTCCATGACACAAATGCAATCGGCATTGCGGACAGTAGAAAGACGGTGGGCGATCGCAATTGTAGTGCGATTCTTGGTGATTCGTTCGAGCGATCGCTGAATTGCGGCCTCAGTCTCGTTATCCACCGCTGAAGTAGCTTCGTCAAGAATCAAAATCGGCGGATTCTTCAAAACAGCCCTCGCAATTGCAATTCGCTGCCGCTGACCCCCCGACAATTTTTGACCGCGTTCCCCTACAATAGTGTTGTAACCGTCCGGCAATTGTACGATAAACTCGTGCGCTTCTGCAATTTTCGCAGCATTTACTATCTCTCGATTGCTTGCTTCAAAACTGCCGTAAGCAATATTCTCGGCAACCGTACCGTGAAACAAAAACACATCTTGACTCACCAATCCGATCGCTCTCCGCAAATCTTTTAAATTCAGGTTATTTAATTCTATCCCGTCGAGATAAATATTGCCGTACTGTACCTCGTACAGCCTCAAAATAAGCTTCACCAGGGTACTTTTTCCCGAACCAGTAGCCCCAACAATCGCAGTAGTTTTTCCTGCCGGCAGAGTCAAGGAGAAATACTGCAAAATCGGCTTTCTTTGATTGTAAGAAAAAGTAACATTTTTAAATTCCAACTCACCCTTAATCGAACTAACGGGCCGCCGAATATCACCCGTGTGAATTGCGATCGGAGTATCCAACAAATTCATCACCCGATTAGTAGAAGCCATTGCGCGCTGGTATTGATCCAGAGTATCTCCCAGACGAGTCAGCGGCCACAGCAACCGCTGGGTCAAAAACACCAAAACGCTGTAAGTTCCCACAGACAACCGGCCCGCCACCACCTCCAAACCGCCCAGAAATAGCGTTGCAATAAACCCCAAGAAAATCACAACCCGAATCAGCGGAATAAAAGCGGCCGAAAGTACGATCGCCCGTCGGTTGCTTTCGCGGTAAGCTTGGCTTTGTGCTTCGATGCGCTGAATTTCATAATCTTCGGAAGTAAAACTTTTAATAGTAGTAATTCCCATTAAATTATTCGACAGTTGCCCGTTCAGAAAACTCACCTTTTCCCGCACATCAGCATAGAGAGGAGCGAGGCGATTTTGAAAGGCGATCGAACCCCAAATAATAAAAGGTATGGGCAGCATAGACAGCCCAGCAACAAGAGGAGATGCCGCAAAAAAAGCCGCGCCAATCACAACAACCGTTGTCATTACCTGAATTATCTCATTAGCGCCGTCGTCCAAAAAACGTTCGAGTTGATTGATATCATCATTGAGAATAGAAATCAAACCGCCCGTGCTGCGTTCTTCAAAATAAGCTAATTCTAATTCCTGCAAATGGCTGTAAGCTTCCAGACGCAAATCGTGCTCAATATCCTGAGCCAAATTGCGCCACAAATAATCATAGGCATATTCAAAAAGAGATTCCAACGTCCAAATAACCGCGCTCAAAAAAGTGATAATTGCCAGTTGCCAAAAGACATCTTTTATGCCCCACTGAGCGAGGATAGAATCTTGCTGTTTCACCACCACATCAACGGCAATACCGATTAATGCTGGCGGTGCTAAATCGAAGAATTTATTCAGCAGCGAACAGATACTTGCCAGCCAAGCTTTCAGGCGGTAGCGGCGGCCGTACTTCAGCAGCCGCTTTAGGGGATGGACAGGTTTTGATGGATTTGGTGATGCTTGAGAATCATTCATAGGGCATGGGGCATCGGAAATAGGGCCGAGAATTAAAAATTAGTAGGGTGATCCGCGCGCACCTTACCCTTGTTTAATTTTTAATTCTCAAATGCCCTGTTCCTAGGCTTTAAATGTTAACACTGGCTTCATTTTAGCGACTACACCAACTATTTGCGCCTCAACCTGAACGTCAATTACTGGGTCAACTACCCAGCATCAAGCGGAGTACCGCTATGATGTGGGCTTGTATCTGAACTCCACCGCAATTCCGAAAACCTTTGCAGGATTTGGGCTTTGGTTTCACCGCTCGATACATCAGGGGATGCTGACAAGCTCCCCGTGCTCATCCAGTCTTGCCGGACAAGCAACGCTCTCATTGCAATATTTCGCGCACCAACCAAATCAGCGTGTAACTCATGACTACAACATTCGCATCGAAACAATAGTCCTTTGTTTGGTCTATTAGCATCCGAAGTATGTCCACATTTAGGACAACTTTTCGATGTGTAATGAGCCGGAACTTTAGTTGCTAACGAACCATTTAGATTGGCTTTGTAGTCGATATATCCGTGCAATTCGGCATAAGACCATTTAGCTTTATTTCGATTAGCTCTACGTCTCTTTTTGCTTGCCGTCTTGCTCGATTTTCTCCTAGTCCTGTCCCGTATTCCGGTGAGGTTTTCTAGTCCAATTAGGGTGTTAGGTTTGGCAATATCCTTACTGATCTGGTGGTTTACATCAGCGATAAACCGTCTTTCTTTCCCAGACAAAGCGATTAGTCTTCGCTTCGCTGAACGAGTGTCTTTACGCTGAAGAGTCATCCGTGCTTTATGGTAGCGGTTAGCTTTATGTATAGCATTCTTCCCTGAGTAGAATTTAGCCTTATTTTGCAAGTCTATTTCCACCGCTAAGTAGCGCATACCCACGTCAACACCAGAGACTCTAGTTATTTTCAGTGGGTCAATCTTAGGCGTTTCTACTTCGATACTTACCATCAGATAGTAGATCGTGGAGGAACGCTGATAGACAATTTTAGCCGCTCCAATCCTTGCACCATTAGCAATTAAATCTAAATGCTTATTGTAACCATCATACGAGACCACTATCCGACCTTGGAGAGTGATGATACTCACTTGCCTCTCGGCTTTAAAAGAGTAGTCACGTTGATAATTTAGGGTACAAGTTCGAGATATATATTTGGGGGCTTTGTCTAGCCCTTTATACCGTCTCTTAGTGTAGCCTTTAGCAATAGCATCGTTAGATTGTTTTACCTTAGTCCACAGAGTCTTATAGGTTCCAGACACTTGTCTGGGTACATTGCAAGCCATTTGCGCTCCCAGCCCAAATCGAACCCGCAATTCGTTGTAGACCGCTTTCTGTAACTTAGCACCATTGCTGGTTTTGCCTGCATCAAAAGCAACTTGTGAAGTGTAATTCAAGGCATCTCGGTAGGCTAAAGCAGTCTGAGACACCAAAGCTTTTTGCTCGGCAGTCAGTTTTAGTTTTAGCTTGGCGGTGATTACTTGGGACATTATTTTCACGAACTTTGGTATTATTGTATCTCGTGAAGATAGTAAAAACAAGGGGCAGGATCAGGAATCTGTTCGTTCTTCGACCACCCCTTCCCGTACAATATCTAAAGATTGTCGGTTTTGGTCAGGGGTGGATCTCTTCACTTACGCGCATTCCTCCCGACGCTCACGCCCTGCGGTAGAGCGTGGGACTCCTGCTGTCTAGTTGAATAGGCTTGTAAATCGATCGTTCCCCGAACCAACCAGCAAAAAAGACGGCGCGCCCATCGAACCCGGTATAATTACAGGCTGACCGGAATGTGCGGGACAAGCGCCTTTGCGCGTTACCCAGCCGGCACCTTCAGCCAAAGTGAGATTGTGAGGCAAATCGTATACTAAGGGAGCTTCGACATCGCCGAAAACTTGCCGCAAACGCAACCGCAGAAGTTCTGCTAGCAGCAAACGGTTAATAAAACCGTAGTTAGCGGCGGTTGCTTCCGCTTTCAGGTAGCTGTTCACAAGTTCGGGATTTGCTGCCGCAGACAGCGGGAAAAGCCTGGATTCAGGATGTTTCAGAGTTTTCGGCCAGGCGTCGCAAGCTCGATCGCGCCACATTCCGCCGATGTATTTGCCGACATTCCGCGAACCCGAATGAATCATGAAAGCGATTTGTCCCGATCGAACTCCCCAAGTATAGAACCCATTTGAGATCTTTTGACGATCGCCCGTAGAGATGCGATCGGCTCGTGTCACGGGCGATCGGCTCGTGTCACGGGCGATCGGCTAATGTAAAATTACAATCAAAATACTCAGAGCGGATAATGCCATACTCTACTA
>NZ_JAUBQS010000056.1:0-40682 GCF_036701355.1 Microcoleus sp. Pol12B3 | reverse complement strand
ATATATTTGGCTGCCCAATTGATTTTTTATGCCTCAGTTTCTAACTGAGCCAGCTTTTCTTAGTCTAAACTCCAGTAAGATAAACCTCATGGGATCGATCGACTGAAGTTTGTCCCGATGGCGCGCTAGGAAATCCCTGTAGGGAAGATCGATCATCGGTGCGGTTGATAGCAGCTTGGTTCTGCCAAAGTTGATCGCCTCATATCCAAACGCCAAAAGTTATCTTTTACTTTTCATGAGCGCTGGTCGTTTATTCAGAAAAATTAATGGGCTGAAAAATCACAAATCCCAACTCATAATTTATCCGCTGGTGGCGAGAACGTACTAGAGCATAACATTGATTTCCAAAGATAGGGAAACCGCCCAGCAAATTTAAATCTTATGTCGGTGTATCCTTCAGATGTTAATAACTTGGTCAGCGTCTCTACTGAAAAAAATTTAATGTGACCGTTATCCCAAAGAACGGTAAAATGTTTATCTAGTTGGCCAGAAACCGCTAAAGCCAGATTTTTTAAATAGCCGTGATAGGGCGTGGAAATAATTAGTTTTCCTCCCGGATTGAGGCATTTTTTTGCAGTTCTTGCTAGTTCTTTAGGATAAAGCAAGTGTTCGATTACTTCAATAGCTAAGACAACATCAAATGACTTCAGAATATCGGTATCTGGGAGGTCGTAAATATCTGCTTGGATAAACTGACACTCGGGGAAACTTTGACTGGAGATGGCAATTCCGGGCGCAGAAGTGTCAACGCCGACAACTTCGCAGCCGTGCTCTGCGATAACGTGACTGAGGCTGCCATTGCCGCAGCCGAGATCCAAAACTCGGAGTTTTGTCTTGCTGGTCTGCTGAAGTGCCGCCAGCATTTCTAATAGGGGAGATATCAAATAAGCGTGATGATATCTCGGACGGTTGTTTGTGTAATAATACGTATAATTGCTAAAGTTTTTTTTCATCGATTAAGCTATGGAGATTATTGCCGAGACCGCGAATTTACGGAGCGTGGGTACACTGTTTGCGCCAAGGTTCCCTACATTAGGGTTGTCAAAGTCGATCGGCAGGTCGATCGTCTCATTCTTTTTGTTTGATCGGTGAATTTTGTCACCGAATCAACCGGAGGGCAAAAGAAATCTTTCACAGGGTGCAAAATCTTGCATCGCCCATCTCTGGCCCATCTCTCGAAGGCATTCGCAAAAAAAAGTCCGATCGAGCAAGAATTCTCTATGTACACTAGCCGGAAACGGAACTTTTTGCCTGTTAATTTGGGGCGAGTGCATCGATGCGATTCTAGCTTCAAGCAACTGCGGTATGTCCACCCGACGCTTTTTGCAGCCTGAAAAATTGGCCTAGGGGCGATCGGATGCCAGTCGCTCCGAGAATTGAGTAGGGAAGTGTGACCGAAATCACAGGCATTTGCCAAACAAATTGCTGATCATCTTTGGACCCACACACTTAGAATCGAGATTACTACAGTGGCTTCTATAATTGTGTTTAAATGTTGTTCTGAAGCTGTGTTGTCCAGTCAGCAGAGCACCCTAGACAGATTCATGCTTTCGGTCTGGTTTATTTCACTTTAATGGTCGCTGTTGGGTGTTGCACCTTAATTTAGATATTTCCTATGGTTAAGTTAGGTCAATCCTCCTTTCGCCGTATTTTACTGTCGCGGATTTTGTTGCTCAGCGTACCTGTTCTACTGGTGGGGGAGTATGTTACCTATCGCAAGGCACGCTCGACGCTTCTGGAAACTGCTCGTCAAAACTTGACAGAAAGTGCAGTCAGAAAAGCAGAAACTATTGAACAGTGGGCGAAATCGCTGAAGTCGAATCTGATCGGCGCTTCGGAAAGCTCGATGTTGCAGTCGGTAAATCCGAAGGATTATCAAAAGTTTATCGCCCAATTAGGGCAGCGGTTGCCAGCGCAGGTTGATTGCTTGCAATTGACTAATTTAAAGACAAATCAAGTGATAGCAAGCACTTGCGGGCCGCAGCCGATTCAGTCGCTGCCGGCAAAATTTTGGCCGCCCGTACAGCAGCAGCAAACGCTGCTGGACGACAAGAGCGTTTACATCAGCCTGTCCTTGCCTCAGCAGCGACAGGGGACAGCAAACGATCGGAAGGGGGCTTTGGGGGCTGAGGATTTTCCAGATGCGGGTAAAGGAGGCAGCGATAGCCAAGCGAGTTTGGTGTTGAGCGCTCCTGTTTACATTCGTCGGGGCAATACCCTGCAGTTGAGTTATGCTTTGAGTTTGCAGTCGGCATTGCCTGTGCAAACGAGCGCTCCCAAGGGTTCTTTAGCCGGCTATACGGTGGCGATCGACCAAGATGGGACGATTTTGGCGCACCCTAATATCAACCGCGTGGGCCGCAATATCGCCCAAGAGGCAGATGCCGATCGACTAAAAAGTATTGTCAAAAGGGCAATCGCAGGCGGAACTGCTTTTCTCCATCTATTTTCCTTTGAAAGAAATGGTGTAGAGTTGCTAGCAGGATACGCCGCTATCCCGAGTCCTTCAACTACACAGGAGAACAGCAAGTGGATTATTTTAGCTGTCTCTCGTTTAGATTACGCTCTGTCAGGTTTGGAAGAGATTCAGCAAGTTTTATTTAATTTAATTGTAGGCTTGGTTGCTGCTAGTATCATCGCGACTTTATATCTGTCTCGCGACTTGGCGCGTCCTGTGGAAAAACTGAGAGACTACGCGATGAAAGTAGATACGGAAGCGTCGCAGACAGTGCCCCAAGATTTCCAAATTAGGGAATTTAATCAACTATCAGAAGCACTCAACAGCATGGTGCAGCGCCTCAGATCCTGGGCCAGAGAATTGGAAGTCGCAACCAAAGAAGCGCAAGTTGCCAATCAATTAAAAAATGAATTTTTGGGGAATATTTCTCACGAATTGAGAACGCCGCTCAACGGGATTATTGGTTTTATTCAAATTGTGCGGGACGGCTACTGCGATGACCGAGATGAAGAAATGGAATTTTTACAGCGGGCTCACGACTCGTCCATGCAATTGCTCAATATCATTAATGATATTTTGGACATTGCTAAAATAGAATCCGGCACGTTCTCGATGATGTTAGAAGTAGTTGACATTACTCAGGTACTTGAAGACGCGATTGATTTGCAAGCGAGTCAAATAGAGGAAAAAGGCTTGAAGTTAAGTTTGCCAGCTCCTCACGATCCGATTATTGTTCATGCCGATCCAGAGAAGCTAAAACAGGTGTTTTTAAATGTTTTGAGCAATGCCGTTAAGTTTACAGAGTCGGGCAGCATTAATATATCGGTGCGGCTAGAATCTAGGACTAATTCTGGTAGTTTTAACGGCAGTGGTGAAAGTACGACGGGTCCTAGCGGTCAAAGCGATTGGGTGGTGGTGACAATTAAAGATACGGGAATTGGTATCGATCCCGAGCACCAGCAGAAATTGTTTCAACCTTTTGTGATGGCTGATGGTTCTACAACTCGCAGGTTTGGCGGTAACGGTTTGGGCTTGGCTATCTCGCGAAGGATAATGGAATCTATGATCGGAAGCATTACCCTGCACAGCGCGGGCGTGAATCAAGGTACTACGGTGATGATTTCTTTGCCTGTCAATCAGCAGTCAAGTTTTTATTTTCACAGCCCGGACTTAGTAACGGAAAAGGGAAATTTCAAAAGTTGAGGAGTGATTTTCCCAATCTAAAATCTAAAATCTAAAATCTAAAATCTAAAATGGTTTTAGGGGCTGTCCGCCGAGTTCGAGGGATTTGCTCAAAGTGCTGAGAATGCGGATTAATTCGACGGAGGCCGGGCCCGAAGAGGTAAGACAGGGGGTATTTGTTTGCACGCAGTTGAGGAAGCGATCGCACACTCGCCTCAGCGGTTCTACTTGTTCTAAACTCAACACTTCGCGGTGTCTGATGCCGGTTGGCTGTGGCGCGATCCTCTTCGTTGGCGTAGCCCCCGTAGGGGCGGGCTTCGCGATCGCACTTTCAAAACAGTTATTCTCTTCGCCTCCCCAATCTGGATTGCCGCGCTGCACAATCAGGGGAGTTTCTGGCGACATTTCATCAAAAATCAAGGTTCCCAAACTGCCAACAACTGTTAAGCGCCGTTGTTTGTCGGGATTTAGCCAGCACAGGTGAATAAATGCTTGAAATCCGTCGGGATAGGTGAGCGTTACCCAAACTAAATCTGCTAGTTTTTCTGCAGGATTAGTAGTCACCAGCGAAGGAGCAAATTGATTTTCAATTTCTGCTGCTTCTTGATTTATTCCTTCTTCCTTCTTCCTTCTTCCTTCTTCCTTCTTCCTTCTTCCTTCTTCCTTCGGAAAAACAGTACCCATCGCCCTTACTTCAATTGGCGTTTGTTCCAGCCAAGTATTGAAAATAGCGATATCGTGAACTGCCAAGTCCCAAAGGGCATCAACGTCATGGCGCACGGGTTCAAAATGGGTGCGCTGGGCGTAACCGTAGCGCAATTTTCCGAGTTGATGCTGTTGAATAATTCTTTGGCCTCGATCGACTGCTGGATGAAACAGATAAGTGTGGTCAACGAAGAGTTGCCGCTGCTGTTTTTCCGCTAATTGGCAGAGTTCTATGGCTTCAGTGAGGTTGAGGGCGAGGGGTTTTTCTGCTAAGACGTGGTAGCCTTGTTTCAGCGCTGCTGCTGCGAGGGTGTAGTGTGTGGAAGCTGGAGTAGCGATCGCCACAGCTTGCAGTCCCGGCAGGGCTTGCACTTGAGACCAATCGGTAGCTAGAATCACCGAGGCATCCAGATTGAATTTTTTTTGAACGACCGCCAATGAATCTCGATTCGGGTCTACCACCGCTAAAACTTGGCTGTTGGGATGTTCGAGAAAGTTGCGAATTAGGTTAACTCCCCAGCGACCTGCACCCAATACAGCTATTCCGATTTTCATTGATTATAATTGCAAAAATCGCAAAGTAATTATAGCATAATTTGTTATTATTATCTATGTTTTTACTCCAAAAAATCACTGTTGACTGTTGCTAGTAGTTATGTAGTAGTTATTGATTATTGGTTATTGGTAGCAGCTAACAAATAACCAATAACTGATAACACGAGTCAACAGTCAACAGTCAACTGACTATTAACTAATTTATTGAAAGCTACCTGAGCCGCTGCTTGTTCGGCGGCTTTGATCGATCGACCTTTTCCCTCTGCTACCAACTTTCCTTGAATGAGAACTTCTGCTGTAAAACGATCTTCCCCGCCCTGCACTGTCCCGGTTTCTTGGACGCTATATTTGGGCAAAGTTTTGTATTTGCCTTGAGTCAACTCTTGGAGAGCAGCTTTGTAGTTTTGGCGGGCAGGATCGCTGCGGATTTCCGCAGCTAGGCGTTGAAAGTGAGAATCTAGCCAAGGGCGAATTAATTCTAACGTCTGGGTACTCAAATAAAGCGCAGCCAGTACCGCTTCCAAAGCATCTGCCAGACGGGGTTCAGCCCCTGTTTTGTCCGAGGCGGCACTGCTGGAAACAATTAAATAGCGATCGAACCCGTAACTTTCAGCGATTTTAGCAAGAATGCGATCGCTCACCAAGATCGATCGAATAGCAGCAAATTCCCCCACTGTACAGTCTGGATAAATCTCAAACAACAATTCCGACGCAGCCAGCCGCACAACTGCATCCCCGACAAACTCTAGTTGCTCGTAATTGGCCTTAGCTGACGCACTCGCATGAGTCAAAGCTAAATCGAGGAGATGCCATTTTATCGAAGCATTCTTCGTCAGTCCCAATTTTTGAATTAATGTTTCAAGTTGCTTTTGGCGACCCGGATAAATCATACCATTTTAGATTTTAGATTTTAGATTTTATAATTAATTGCCAATGACGGATGACTATCCGGGCTTGGAGCTTGTCTAAAGTTGTATATTTTTTTGAAAAATGTCTCAAATTCATATCACTAAAAAGCTTTTTATTCAAAAACCCAATAGTCCTTGTGGTGCTTGTACTCCGCTCTGTTAAGGTGGTGAATAAGTGCCTCAAACGCTGGAAATATCTGCTTCGGGCGATCGATAAATCTTCTTTATTTGATAGATTATTAGCAATAAATAACATATCAAGAATAAAGCTCAACGCTTACGATAACGCAAACACCTTAATTACACCTTGACTAATCTGCCCCTAAGCACCTTACCAAAATTTGGGTGGGGAAAAAGTCGGACATAAGCCGGGTTCTGTTCTCTCAACTGCAAGCAGTTTTCGAGGGCAGTTATCTATCTGGGGCGCCTGTTACCAGACGCCTCAAGCGGTACCAAAAAACGGAACTGGTAAAAAACCAACCATAGTTCCTCCGACCTTGCTCCCAACTGGGGTTTACCGAGCCAGCACCTCTCGATGCTGCTGGTGCGCTCTTACCGCACCTTTGCACCCTTACCAAATTAGTTTTTGCTTCCCAGTCAAAAATCCTCAGTTACTTACTAATGACCAATGACTGCTGACTAATGACTAATTGGCGGTATCTTTCTGTGGCACTATCCTCACGATCGCTCGCACTGGGCGTTACCCAGCAAGTTTGGTTTTTCGGGAGCCCGGACTTTCCTCAGACAAGCTTTCGCTAATCCGCAACCGCCTGCGCCTACTTTTTCCCCAGATTTATTGTACGCGATCGTTCGTCAATCAATTTGGGATTTGAGATAGAAGATTTTAACTTGTCGCCCGCTTAATTTGGACATTTGTGTTTATTCAAACTCTTGTACGGTCGGCTCGAAAGCCCGCCCTACAATTAAATTACCATGCAAATCCCCTTAAATTCACTCACGGATGAATCAGGGGGCGGAAAAGTTGGGAATTACGAGCCAAGGATTTATGGCACCGATTCCACTAGGGGCAGGAAACCTTTTTACCTAACATAATTTTTAATTATTCAATCTTCAATCCCAAATCTAAAATCTTCAATTCAGTTACTTTAATGAGTCATCTTTGATGGTAGAAAAATTATCAAACCAGCCACGCCGCCAGAAGAAGTAAACTAAGCCAGAGGCGATCGCTAGCATAATTCCCCAACAAAGCGGATAGCCAAAATACCAATTTAGTTCCGGCATATTCCAGGGAGATTTCTCTGTATTGAAATTCATTCCGTATACTCCCGCAACAAAAGTTAGAGGAATAAAGATACTCGAAATCACCGTCAGCAATTTCATGATTTCATTCATTTTATTACCAACCGAAGACAAGTAAACATCCATCAAACCAGAAGACAACTCTCGATAGGTTTCGACCATATCCATCACCTGCACCGTGTGATCGTAACAGTCGCGCAGGTAAATTCGCACCTCGGGACTAATCAAATCACTGCTATCTCGAATTAAAACATTAATTGCATCCCGCTGCGGCCAAATGGCGCGGCGCAGAGTCAGCAATTCTCGCCTGATTTTATATATTTTTTCCAGGGTTTTGCGGGTGGGGTTTAGAACAACTTCATCCTCTAATTCTTCAATCCGCTCTCCATAAACTTCTAATACAGGGAAGAATCCATCTATAATCGAATCTAACAGAGTATAAGCCAGATAATCTGCTCCATGTTTGCGAATCATTCCTTGTCCTTTACGAATGCGATCGCGCACTGGTTCAAAACAATCATAGTCCGGTTCTTCCTGAACAGTTAACAGGTAATGCTTGCCCAAAATAAAACTTACTTGTTCTTTATGAAAAGTATCTGATTCTGGATGGAGCATCACCATCCAAGCAATGATTAAAATATGTTCTTCATAGTCTACTACTTTCGGTCGCTGGGGAACATTAACTACATCTTCCTGAGCCATTAGGTGTAAATTAAACACTTCGCCCATTTGTCGCCAAGTTTCTTTGTTTCCCAATCCCAACATATCAACCCAAGAAACCGATGCTGTATCTAAATACGCAGCAGCTTTTTGAGGATTTGCCAATTTTGCGCGAGTTGCGGCTGTTTCGCAATAGTCAATTAATACAATCTCCGGAGGCGGCGCATCGGGTTCTAAGTCGAGAGTTCCCGGCGGAGCCCCCGGATCGTCATAAAAATAGTCAACATAGGAATCATCATCATCATCTTCTTCTTTAATTTGTTTTGCAACGGCACTAGAAGTATGTATGCTTTTGTATACCATGCTAATATTCCTGACTTTAGAACCTTTAATTAGATTATCATTTTTCTGGTGCAACTACCAATTACCAATGACTAATTACCTCTGCCGAATGGGAATCTCGATCGCAAATTCAGTTCCCTCTCCCGGCGCGGAAATGCACTGTAGCGTCCCTCCGTGTCTTTCCACCACAATCTGATAGGAGATAGACAGTCCCAATCCCGTACCTTTGCCTACTGGTTTAGTAGTAAAAAACGGGTCAAATACTCGACATTTAACAGACTCTACCATGCCACACCCGTTATCGGAAATTACGATCGCCACCCCATTGTTCTCCAACACCTCAGTGCGAATCCGAATCCACGGCAATGTGTCGCAAGTTAAAGGTAAACTAGCAAAATCTTGGCCTTCCTCTTCCGAATAACTCCCCAGTTCCAACTTCCTATTCCTGACATCGGCTAAAGCATCAATAGCATTATTTAAAATATTCATAAACACTTGATTTAACTGTCCCACGTAGCACTGTATCGGCGGTAATTTTCCATATTCTTTAACTATTTGAATAGGACGATTCCTGCCATTTTCTTTGAGTTTGTGTTGCAAAATTAACAGAGCGCTGTCTATTCCCTCGTGAATATTAACACGCTTGAGATCGGATTCTTCCAGGCGGGAAAAATTACGCAAAGACAGAACTATTTGACGAATTCGCTCTGCTCCGGTTTGAATAGAAGTCAGCAGGTGCGGGAAATCCTCTTTCATGAATTCCAGTTCTATTTCTTCTGCCAAATCTTGGATAACAGCAACAGGTTCCGGGTAGTGTGCGTGGTACAAACTGCACAGTTCCAGCAAGTTTTTGGCATACTCACTAGCGTAAGTGATATTACCATAAATAAAACTGACAGGATTATTGATTTCGTGAGCAATTCCCGCCACTAACTGTCCCAAACCCGACATTTTTTCGGCTTGAATTAGTTGAGCTTGAGTCCTGCCTAATTGTTTCAATGTTTGCTCTAGCTGGCGATTTTTATGTTTTAATTCAGCTTCGGCTTGTTTGCGCTTGGTAATATTGCGCGCTAGAATAATAATTTGATCAGAATTAAACGGCAACAGTCGGGCTTCATAAGTTGTTTCTCCTTCCGCCATGGAAAGGGAATATTCTATATCGATTGAATTTCGTGTTTCGGAAACTTCAAAGATTGCTTGGGCAAATTGGCAGGCGACGTTGTGTGGCAATACGTCGGTCATTCGTTGACCCATAAAATGTTCGGGAGGTACGTATAAACTCGAAGAAGTTCCTGACAAATAATCCACGATTATACCGTCAGCATCTAGTCGAAAATACAAATCAGGCAAAGCGCGAAAAACTGCTTCTAACTCTAAAGTTTTTTGGCGCAATGCTTCCTCGGCGTAGTAGCGATCGCTAATATCAAAAATCACCCCGTCCAAATAGCAAACGTTCCCATCTGCGTCAAACACAGGAGAACCCTTATCCCACACCCATTTAACCGTGCCGTCTGATGCTAGCAAGCGGTATTCCAAGTTATAAGACTCTTTCTTTTCTATGCCTTGCCGAATAGTTGCTTCTACTTTTGCCAAATCTTCCGGGTAAATAATGCTAGCAAAAGTCCGGCATCTCCTGTCCAAAAGCCAAATAAAATCTGCCGCCGGGTAGCCGGTTAATAAGTAAACGGCATCGCTAATAAAATTAGTCGAAAAATCGCACTTCCAGCGATAAACCACTCCGGGAATATTAGCTACCAAAGACCTAAATCTTGATTCACTTCTACGCAAAGCTGCTTCCGATTCATGTCGTTCGGTAATATCGTGAGCGAAAGCTAGCACTGCAAATACATTACCTTCAGCGTCGCGCAGGGGAAGTTTTTGGGTATCAAAAATATGTACTGAACCGTCAGCAATAGTTGCCGGATCGCAGGGATTGTGGATGATTTCGCCGGCCAGTACAGCAAAGTCGTCTGTGCGGAAGCCTCGGAGATTTTTGGCGGAATTCCCAAACACTAGCTCTTCTGAAAATCCTAATTCTAAGTCGGATTTGCCAATTATTTCTTCGACTGTTTTGCCGATCGCCTGAGCGAAACTCCTGTTAGCCAAAATACACCGAAAATTTTTGTCTTTGGCAAAAATCCAGTCGCTAGTTTTGTCTATTACTGTACGCAGGAGTTGTTCGGAACGTTCGGTTTTTTCCAAAGACGCCTGCAGTTCTAGTTCTAGGCACTTGCGAGCAGTAATGTTTTCAAAAGCAACACCGACACAGTTGTTGGGTAATGGAAAAGCTTTAATAGAAAAAGCGCGAGTTATTCGGCCTCCTTCATCGCAGTCAATATCTTCAAGTTCTACGGCTTTCTGGGTGCGAATTACCGAAGCAAATGCTTGGGGAATGTTTTTCGATCGCAGGTGGGGAAAAATCTCGTCGATTGTCATTCCCAAAACATCAGCCATTTCTAATCCGGTAAATAGGGTAGCTGCAGGATTTGAGGCGATCGCCCTGAGGGTGCTGTCATCGTCTATGTTTTCTAAATGGTAGACGTACAAACCAATTTGCATATTCTCGACAATTTGGTCGTAGAGGCGCACGCTTTCGTCTACCTGCCTGCGTTCGGTAATATCTTCAGTAATCCCCAAAACGTACTGAGGACGGCCTGTGGCGTCGAGAATTGGCACTTTGCGGGTGTGCAGTATTCTCATACCTTTGTGGCGAGTTTGGATCGGCTCTTCGGCTATGTCTTTAACAGTAGATTGGTTATGATCGCCGGTTAATATTTCCCTATCTTGAGCAGTGAAAACATCAGCTTGTTCTTTGGGGTAAATATCGTAGTCATTTTTGCCGATCGCCTCTTGAGAGGTAACACCTGCGATCGTTTCTCCGGCTTTATTCCACAGCACAAATTTCAGCGAAGAAGCATCTTTAGCAAAAACTCCCACCGGCAGATTTTCTACTACGGAATTGAGGAAGCCTCTAGCTGATTTTAATTCAGCTTCTGCACGCTTGCGTTCGATGCCTAAAGCAATGACATCGGCAACCGATGCTAAAGTGTCCTGAAAGGGTTTTGTCAGGGGCTGGCGGCTGATAATTACCATGACTCCCACCAGCCGTTCTTCGACTATCAAAGGGTAGCCGGCGAAGGTCAGAATTTGCTTAGGAATTGGGCAATTTGTCGGCTTTTCACTGGTGTTTATAATTGCTACTTCGGAACTTTGCGCCTCTGTTGCTTTTGCGGATTCTTCCTCTGGGATTCCAAAATTGTTCAGTTCAAATCCGCAGTCAAATTCCGGTTTTTGCTGTTTGGCGATCGAGTTAACCTTACTTTCAATAAACCTAGCCCGATCGTCTGTGCGGCTGTATATTCCCGAGGCTGCTTGCAATTCCCAAACATTATGTTGAGAGTTGAAAGTCCAAATTTCAGCAGAAGCGACATCAAGATTCCGCACCATTGCCTCGCAGCAGGGAAGCAGGATATCTTGAGGGTGTTTGGTGAGGGCAATACCGACATCGGCTACCATTGCTGTGAGGCGAGAAGCTTGGGCTTTTTCTGCTTCCAACCGTTTGCGATCGGTGATATCTTCCACCAAAGAAAGCACGGTAAAAGTGTCGCTGCTGCGAATAATCGAGTTGAACCAGCGACACCAAATTACCTGTCCGCTTTTAGTATAGTTGCGGTTAATTGAAGTATTGCCGTTGCCAGTGGCTAGTTCAAGCTCGATCGCCCTTACAGCCTCTCTATCTTCCTCGCAAACCAAAGCCAAATCGCCGAACTGCTTGCCCATCATCTCATCGGATGTCCAGCCAAAGATTTCCTCGGCGCGTTTCGACCACTGAACGATCCGAAAATCTTCATCCCAGCCCACCATTGCCAGGGGACTGTTAGCTGCGTTCAACCACAGTAAATGGTTCGATCGGCGTAACTGTTGAGTTTTCTGCTGCTGCCAGCGGTAGTGCCTGGTGATATCTCTACCAACGCCGAAAACCCGCATCTGGTTGCTAGAGGCATCCACCGCTGGCGTGTAAGCCGTTTCGTAAATTTTAATCCCGCCGTCTGCCGCCGTCACCTCATGAATTGCCAGCCGTTTTTTCCCGGTTATAAATACTTGTTGCAGGCAAGAATCAATCTGCAAGATTATATTTTTTACCGCAGGATTATTAGGATATAATTTCAATAATTCCTGATTAGTTTTGTTGACTATTTCAGCAGGCTCTAATCCCATCCAAGCCGCAGCAATAGGATTGATCGATAAATAATTTTGCTGTCGATCGCACTCTAGGAAAGCATCAACAGAGTTAGAGAAAAAAGACTGAAACGAGTTGATAACTTCCTGCATGGGTATTTTTTCATGAGAAAAGCTTAGTATTATGAAAACCTCGTGTCTTTAGACTCATATGTTGCACCATTTTCAATAAGCTTTTATGAGCCGACAAGATGCCCACCCCACAAGAAATTAACTCTTTGTGGAACAGGGTGGAAAACCTGTTCTTGAGAATTGTGCAAGATGTGAGTAGAGTGAGCGAGGTAGCACGCATCAGGCAGTTTTCACCGCCTTGAATATTGATTATTCCTACAGGGGGCTACTTGGTCGCTTGGTACTTTTACGATCTATTTTTAACGGAACAATTACCGTTTCCAATATTTCACCCGCATCGCATAGCAGCTTGGGCTTACACCCATATTTTTGATAATCTAATCAGTTAAGACGATAGCTAGTCAACTCTCTCTTTTGATTAGGGCATAAAGCCCAACCTCTTCAGAGCGGGGTGGTGACTTGCTTAAGCTCTAAAATTTGCCTAAAGTTAGTTTAACCCACTCAAATCTTTTTGGGCACTGTACTGCTGCGTTACTGCTGCCTTTGCCGGTGCAATTTTTGGCGCTGTTCCCTATAATACAAAAATTTTAAATAAATAGTATATTTGGAAATATAGCTTAATTACAGCAGATGCTCTTTTTTTAAACCAGACCCAGCGGGTAAAAAAGTGAGATCGAGAGACGGGGAGACGCGGAGGTGGGTTAATCCACAACCTACGAGAAAAATGCTTAAGAAATGCCCGACAGCTTACCGATTCCCAATTCCCAATTCCCGATTCCCAATTCCCAATTCGGTAATCTGAAAGCGGTTTGGCAGTACGCCCAGCAAAGAACGCAAGCCGTGCAAAGCCATGTAACATAAAGATTGCGATATTTTTCTATGTAATATGGAACTATTAGATACCTTGATTGTGGGTGCGGGTATTAGCGGTTTGAGTTTGGCGCACGCACTTCACAAGGAAGCAACGAGTGCGCCGCCACTGAAGATTTTAGTCGCTGAGAGTCAGGGACGTGTGGGCGGGAACATCACCACTGTGACAGCCGAAGGGTTTCTCTGGGAGGAGGGCCCGAACAGTTTTTCGCCGACGCCAGAATTGATGAAGTTGGCTGTGGATGTGGGATTGAAGCAAGAGTTGATTTTGGCCGATCGCAAATTGCCTCGTTTTGTTTATTGGCAAAAAAAGCTGCAACCGGTGCCAATGACTCCACCGGCGATGATTCAGTCTCAGTTACTGAGTTTTCCGGGAAAACTGCGGGCGTTGTTCGGGGCCTTGGGGTTTGTCGCGCCGGCAATGGGTTCTCGACTTTCGCAGCAGGGTGACGAGGAAACTGTTTCTCAATTTTTCCGCCGTCATCTGGGGACGGAAGTGATGCAGCGGTTGGTGGAACCTTTTGTTTCTGGGGTTTATGCCGGCGATCCGCAACAACTTAGCGCGGCGGCGGCTTTTGGCCGGGTAGCAAAGATGGCTGATGTGGGTGGCGGGCTGGTGGCGGGGGCGCTGCTTTCTGCTAGGAAAAGACCGAAGAAATTGCCTGCAGACCCGAATGTTCCTAAGACTAGACCGGGGGAGTTGGGTTCGTTTAAACAGGGGTTGAAGGCTTTGCCAGAGGCGATCGCTGCTCAATTGGGCGATCGAGTGAAACTCAACTGGCATCTGACTCGCCTCGATCGTACAGAACGCGAAACTTACATTGCTGTATTCTCGACGCCCGACGGACAGCAGGAAGTTGAGGCGCGCACCGTGGTTTTGACAACGCCTGCTTACGTTACAGCCGATTTGTTGCAGTCTCTGCAACCGGAAGTTAGCAGCGCTTTACAAGCATTTACTTATCCTACGGTTGCCTGCGTTGTATTAGCATATCCGCACTCTGATGTCAAGGGTAAATTAGTAGGTTTTGGAAATTTAATTCCGAGGGGGCAGGGAATTCGCACTCTGGGGACGATTTGGACATCGAGTTTATTTGCCGATCGCACCCCTGCGGGCTGGCACACTCTCACCAGTTTCATCGGCGGGGCTACTGATTCGGAAATTGGCAATCTCGACTCAGAACAAATCGTTCGGGAGGTGCACCGAGATTTGTCTCGGATTTTGCTGAAACCAGATGTGCCACAGCCAAAAGTTTTAGCGGTGAAGCTGTGGAAGCGGGCGATTCCTCAGTACAATTTGGGGCATTTCGATCGCCTGCAACAAATCGATGAGGGCTTAAAATCTTTGCCTGGGGTATTTTTGTGCAGCAACTACATCGGCGGAGTGGCTTTGGGAGATTGCGTGCGAAGGGGTTTTGAGCGTGCACGAGAAGTGGGCGAGTATTTGCAGAACAAACAATCAGATACTCGATCTGAATGATTGTGTGGGGAGGACGGGTTTACCAATATCGAGTATGTTAATCCGAGATATTGGTGAACCCGCACCTACAGCCTTCTGCCTTCATATCCGCTGCCCAATGCCGAATGTTACTAGGTTGTGGGTTCAAACTTGTAACCCACCCCCCTAACGGTTTGAATCATCGAAATTTGAGTGGCATCTGGTTCAATTTTGCGGCGAATTTGACCTATATGGACATCCACCACGCGATCGGCTCCTACATACTCGTAGTCCCACACTTCATGCAGCAATTCCGATCGCCTCCACACGCGACCTGGTTTGCTGGCCAAACAGTACAGCAGGTCGAATTCTAAAGCAGTCAAAGCAACTATCTGACTGCCGAGAATTACCTCGCGGCGAACCGGATCTATTAGTAGCTCTCCAAAAGTAAGAGTTTGTTGTTCGGCGGGAGTAACAATGCGTTTGCGCTTCAAAATTGCTGCAACGCGAGCTCCAATCTCTACAAGACTAAAAGGTTTAGTAATGTAGTCGTCAGCACCTTCGGCAAACCCTTTCATTTTGTCAGCTTCATCGGTTCGGGCAGTCAGCATCAACACAAACACGCCCGTGCGTCTTTGCATTTCTTGACACAGTTTGTAACCAGTTGTATCAGGTAAATTTACATCTAGAACTACTAAGTCAGGATTGAGTTGCTCAAATAATTCCAGACCAGTCTGACCGTCTTCGCCAGACTCAACTTGATAACCTTGCTGGCTCAAAAAACGGTGAATTAAATTTCGGATTGCCGGGTCGTCATCAACCACAAGGATTTTTACAGGGGCCATGACCACAAGTTTGCTTGAAGAATTAGGCAAGAATATTCAGCCATAATAATAGAAAACTGGATACAAATCTCGAAAAAATTGAGCTTTTAATAGTTATAGCCCTATTTATAACCTACGCAAAATTTCAGGCAATAAATCTCCAGGAACTTTGGATAAGGCTAAATTTTGGCCTGGCAGCCCACATTCACTATAGAAAGCTCTAATCGTTTTGACAATATAGCTCAATGCTGTTTGCCGGGAATCAGCAGCTTGGGAGTTTGCCGGGGCTTGCAGGTTGAGTTTATCCCCATATGTTAACCCTTTGTCATTGAGATGTTGTCCCCATTCGACGCACACTTGCAACTGGTGGTGTAGTGCTGCTTCTAGATGGCTTGTCTGTGCGACTTTGTTAGTGGCGAAAGTTGGGTCGGTGGCTAGTTGATAGTGGGCTAGTCCGAGATTGTTGCGAGCGGCCAAGGCGTCAAAGGTGAGTTGGGTTCGATCGAGCTCTCCGGCGATATCCAGGGCGGCTTCGTAGGCGGTAATCGCCTGCTGCAATGATTCTGTCCGCGCCTGTTTCTGCTGAAACTGGTTCGCCAAATGCCAATAAGCGGTACCCAGATTATTGGAGGTGGCGGCTGCTGCTGCGGGTACTAATTCTCGGGTGCGGTATTTCAATGCTTCGCGGTAGGCGGAAATCGCCCTGACTAGCAGGGGTTCTGAGGGTTCGTGCTGGGCGAGGTTCCAGCAGGCGGTACCGAGGTTGTTTTGCACTCCGGCATAGTTGAGGGGTTCTCGTTCGGGACTGTAACAGGAGAGGGCGTGGGTGTAAGCTGCGATCGCCCTTTTGAGATATACGATCGGCTCACCCTCTTGGGCTAAATTCCAGTATGCTGTCGCCAAATTATTCTGAGCAGCAGCGTACTGCTGAGGCTCCACGGCGGGGTCTAGATCCAGCAGCGCTTGTTGGTAAGCTGCAACTGCGTGCTGCAAGTTCTCTGTCTTGTCTCGATAGCGGGCTAAATCGGCCGAGGCGATTCCCAAATTTTTGTTTAATCTAACGCGGGTTTGGGGTACGGTTTCGGTATCTGTTCGGTTCAAACCTTCAAGGTAGAGGGCGATGCTGCGTTCAAGGCAGGATACCGGATCGGAGGCGTTATGCTGCGTGCGATCGCGCGATAGCATCCAATAGAGAGTGCCGAGATCGTTAAGCAGATCGGAAATTGGCGGTAGGCTGTTGGACTCCTGGGCGTACTGAGTTAAATTTTGTGTCAATTGGGCAATCAGCCGCGCGCATTCTTCAGTTAGTGGTTGATTTTGCTGCGAGTTGCAGTCAACGTCGAGATATGCAATCACTTGTTCGATCGCGCGAATGGCGATTGTCAGGTTTTGCTCTGAAACGTCTCCGCCCAGAATGCGATCGCGGTAGTAATTTCCCAAACTGTGATAAGCCAAAGCCAATGCTTCGGAACAACACTGATGTTCTTGCAGCAGTTCGATGTATTGCAGAGTTTGCAGCGGCAGAAAATTCTCCTCTGATGAGGCATTATTTTCGGCGGCCACATCCTCAGAAGCGGCTGCTAGCACCAAATCTGCCAGTTCGACGGATTTAGAATCTGGCCCTGGGGACGGGGAATGGGAAATTGGGGATTGTTCGTCCTCTGTCAGTTGGACGGATTTAGAATCTGGCGCTGGGGACGGGGGATAGGAAATTGGGGATTGTTCGTCGGGAATTGGGGATTGTCCAGACAAAGAAGGTATTAAAAGTTGGTTGCCAAAGTCTCCGCTGTCCCGTAAGTTTCGCAAGTCTCCGGAGTGCCCGAAGTCCTCAAAGTGCCCCAAGTCTCCCTTAGCTGGAGTTGGTTCGCCTTCAAACTCAAATACTCCGGTTCGCCAGTGCCAAAATTCCGGGGCCGATTGCTCGATCGAACTTAGCCAGGGGCGCGACACCCACAGCAACAGAGTAGACTCGCACATTTGCAGGTTTGCTTCGATGTCTCTCAAATAGCTCAGGAACGACCACTGCACTGCTGCTGACTGCCTGGTCAGGTGTTCTGCCCCGAGAATTTGAAATCCCGGCAAAGGGCTGTAGCTGCCCCTGTTTTGTGGCGGTGGGTGTTGGGTCAGCCACGCGGCGATCGAACCCCAAGGATTTGGATCGCTCAAGTCGAGTTCCAAACTGACAAATCGGGGGTAGTTGATCGCGGAGCGAGGATCGGAACCTGCGCTCTCTGCAGCTAATTCTGTCTGCAAGCGGGCTGCCAGACAGTCCCGCAAGCACAAGTCGTCGCAGGCGGCAATAAAAATTTGACGGCGTAAATTGAGGTCGATCGCCTGTTTCAAGCGTTGATAGATCAGCTTGTTCGAGCTAGAAACTGTTTGGGAAGGAATAGACATCACGGTCAGCCGATGTTAGATTTTAGATTTTAGATTTTAGGTTTTAGATTGTAGATTGTAGATTTTAGAGTTGAGAGTTAAAATCTCGATCGTTCATAACTCACAACTAAGCCCCGAAGGCAGTCAATCGCACCCGTGATGACTAAAGGATTGTAGATTTTCAATTGGCAATTTTATGTGGGTGGCGAACCAGTGTGATTAAGTGGAACCCAAGTCCCTGAACCCAACAGCCGAGAGGAAAAAACCCAATTTCTGCTTGTCTTATTTAGCTTTCCAGCTCGCTCGGCACGCTTCAGGATTGTCGCAACTACCTGCTTTGTATTGAAACACAAAAACCATGTTTCCATTGGTTGGAAAACATGGTTTGCTGAAGGATTATTTAAAATTGCGATTTGAAGCAGCTTTGAGTCTCAGCCCAGCTTTTAGACGGAAGCAGCCACAAATACCAAACCAGCGACCAACATGGCTGCTGCAATTCCCATAATGATATAGTTCCGTTGCTGGTTCTTGTTGGGAGGTTCGGCGCCGTACACCTTCGGCTCTTTAGCAAAGTTGTTCAGGCGTCCATCGTCATCTTTGATGTAAGGCATCAGTCACAATCCTTAATATTTTTGATGCTTACAACTGTACCAAAAAAGCGCCCAGGAAAATTCTGCCATTTATTTGGAGGTGACAGTGCCTGTTTGGGGAGAAGAGGCGATCGCGTAATCTTTGACCGGCATTCTTCCTGCTAAGTACGCCATCCGCCCCGCTTCTGCTGCCATTCCCATTGCTTTGGCCATTGCGGGGGAATTTTGGGCATTGGCGATCGCCGAATTAATCAAAAGTGCATCGGCTCCCATTTCCATTGCTCGGGCAGCTTCGCTCGGCGTTCCGATCCCCGCATCGACTACCACCGGAACATTCACCGTGTCAATAATTATTTGAATGTTGGCCGCATTATTGATCCCTTGCCCGGAACCGATGGGCGAACCTAAAGGCATGACTGTCGCACAACCGACTTCTTCGAGGCGTTTTGCCAGCAAGGGATCGGCATTGATGTAGGGCAAAACGGCAAAACCTTCTTTAACTAATTGTTCTGCCGCTTCCAAAGTGCCGATCGGATCGGGCAGCAAATATTTAGCATCAGGAATCACTTCTAATTTGACAAAATTATTGTCTTCTTGCCCTAAAAGTTTCGCCATTTCCCTACCTAAACGAGCTACTCTAATAGCCTCATCGGCAGTTTGACAACCCGCAGTATTTGGCAGCATCCAAATTTTAGTCCAATCCAGAGCCTCTGCCAATCCTTCATGGCCGGGAGCATTTGTTTGCACTCGCCGCACAGCTACAGTCACAATTTCGCACCTGCTAGCGTTTACACTTTGCTGCATTTCTGCGATGCTGCGATATTTTCCCGTCCCCGTCATCAAGCGAGAATGAAAAGTTTTGCCGGCAATAACTAGAGGTTTATCTGAGAGAGTTAAGGGTGGCGCTATGTGTCCGTGTTTTGGGTCTCCAAAAATAGCATATTCTAGCCCCTTTTCCCATTCTTGTCTGCCTCCGAGCATATTTTCTAGCAGCCAACCTTCTTTATTGGTTAGTTCGTCCCGAGTTACTGCGTACAGGATCTCTCCAACAATAATCAATCTTGCATCCCGTGGCATATTATTTTTTATACCGCTATTTACAATTTCTTCAAATTCTTGAAAAACGCTGCCCATTTTCCCATTCCTCTCTAGTAATTTTTAGAACAGATTGGTTGTTGAAAACCAAAATGATAGTTTGTATGAGATGCTTAACATCCCAATATATGGCTTGCCTGATGCCTTCGTCTATCTCTCGAATGTCGTAAATTTCTATATTTACGTGAAAAATGACTGCATTTGCACTTTGATTTTTGGCTTTTCCAAACCCTTCTTGTACTCTATTTTTGAGATTACTCGACTGTTTTGTTAATTCCTTAAATTCGCAAATTTGACCGTCAACGTCAGCGTCTGGAGTTTTAGTTCCCGACGGTGCTTGTTCGCTTAAAAGTCTAACTCTCTTTCCCATTTTAGCCAAAACTTCAGCCACAAAATTTTCCGAATCATTAAGATTGTGGCCGGGGTGGACGAGCACAAATCCGCCAACTAGCTCGTCAAAATAATGCCGCCGATATTCTGGTTGTGCGTTTTCGTAGATGGCTCTGCTTGTCTCGATATATTCTGAATTCACCGTTATTATACTGTCAATGGACTCCGATCGGGTAGAGTTAAATCTATGAAAGCAACTGTTGAGCAACTGGCTAAAATTGGAATATTTGCCAGCTTAAACAAAACTGAATTAGAGCGATTGCAAGAACACACAGTAATTCGCACTTACCGACAGGGAGAAGTTGTGATGTATGAGGGCGATCGCATCCCCGAAAAATTATACACTCTTTTGAGCGGTTCTCTGCGGGTTGCAAAAACAGCGGCGGCGGGCAAAGAAACAATTCTCCGCACTTTATTTCAGGGAGATATTTTTGCCGCACCTGCTTTGCTAGGCAACGGCATTGCCCCCGCAACGGTGACAGCAGAAACGGATGTGGAAGTTCTTACCACAGAACGGGAAGTTTTGCTAGCAGCTATTCGGGAAAATCCTGAGATTGCCTTGCGAATATTGGCGGTGTTTAATCAGCGGTTGCAGCAACTGCACGATACAGTTCACGGGTTGGTGTCGGAAAGGGCGATCGTGCGGCTGGCCCGATTTATTCATTACTTTGGGATCGAGCAAGGTACGAAGATTGCGGATAATAGTGTATGTTTAGAAAAACGTTTTCCCTACTATCAAATTGCTCGCAGTATTGGAATTACCTACGAAGAATGCGTGCGGTTGTTTAAGAAACTCAAGCCGTTTGTATCCTACAGTCGAGGCGGTAAAATTATTGTATTGGACTGGAAAAAATTGGAGGATATCGCCTCTGGAGATGAAATAGATTAAATGTTAAAATCTCCATTCTTGTAAGGGCGGGTTTCACAAACAATATTTGACTGCCACTCACTATCTATATAAACCCGCCCCCCACAACCCGTGAATCGGGGCGGGTTTATCAGATTATTGATTTTCGGCAATTATGGTTGGTAAAATTCGCTCCTACAGAATAATGATGGCATTAATTAGGCTCAGAAAGTGTCAAGATAAATGCCAAATTTTGTTCAGCTTTCAAAGCGTGGATGGCGCGGGCGGGCAGAAAAACAAACACCCCCGGTTCCAAGACAATATCTTTGCCTTCTAGAGTCAAAATCCCCTTTCCTTCGATGACATTAACTGTGGCATTGCGCGGCGAAGAGTGTTCGGAAACCTCGCTACCAGCAGCCAGACAAAGTAAACTGTATTGACAATTATTGTCTTTGATTAAAACTTTGCTCGACACTCCGGCGGCGGGATATTCAATTGCGTCTCGGAGTTGAATAGCTGAAGATTGTAGCGGTAAAAGAGTAGTAGTCATAGTTTTTGACAATTAATTAATTTGGTCACAAGCCTCGAATTTATCAGTGGCTTCACTTTCTTCCATCGAAAATCGAAAATCGAAAATCGATTGACTGGGTTAAGATTGTTTTTTTGCAGAGATAACGATGTAGCCTAGATCCTGTTGGTAATGCTGGAAAACTCGACGCATTGCTAAGATACGATCGCGAATTTGCGATCGACTTAATATATTCCACAAAATCCGCACAGTACCCACAAACCCTTCATCTTGCAGCATTCGCGACAAATTTAGGAGGCCCATCGCCCCAGTTTGAGACTTCTCTACTTGCAAACCCGCGTTTTGGCAAACAGCAATCCAGCCAGACTCAGACAAAGGCGTTGAATTGACGCGAATCACTTCTGATAAAGCTTTGTGAATTTCAGCTTCTCGGTTTTTAACTAAAAGTTCGTGAGAGAGAAACTTGCCGCCTGGTTTTAAACGATCGCAAATTCCCGATACAATTTTAGCTTTCCCTGACGGCGACTGCATTGTCAGGATAGCTTCAGCCAAAACCCAATCAAACTGTTGGGAAATCCGATCTAAGTGAAAAATATCTCCTTCCACAATTTCCACTCGATCGCTCAAACCGGCTGCTGCAACATTAGCACGAGCGCGGGCCAGACTCTGGGGATTTTTCTCAACTCCCACTACTTTTACACCAAAACGTTCAGCAAGGGCGATCGAACTATATCCAAAACTAGCAGCCAACTCCAAAACAGTCTCCCCAGGCTGAAAATCCGCCCATTCAAATAACTGTTCCGTAGCAAATTTCCCCCCCGGCCTCAACATTTTCTTACCCGCCGCCGCCAGAACTTCATGTCCGGGTGCAGTCTTAAAATTGAGAGCAGTATTGGTCATTAAATTGACCTCCTATTTAACCTTACTCTCAGTTTGGCAAATTATCCCAAATCTTTCTATGATCTAGCTCATATTCAAAATATCGTATAGTGCGTCAGCCTCCTCAATTTTTACAGTTTTAGATTTTAGATTTTTAATTAACTCTACAAATTTTAGATTTACTCCACAGATGAATCTGGGAGGTTGAATAAGAGTCTAAAATTTGGGCGGCTCACGACAAGAGTCGGGGGCTTGTATCCCTGTGCAGGTGCAGTCAAAAGAATCAAAATCCCAGCCCGCAAGTTTTCGAGGATCTCCCGGAACTCTAAAGCAATTGTCGCGCCACTAATACCCCGCAGTTGCATCAAATCCCCCGCCTTGAATGACGGCATGGCGATGAATAACGCGATCGGCAATAATTGATTTATAATCAAGATATCTACTCCACCCTAAGAATACCGAATCATGCTTGCAGAAGCAAACGCGACACTTTGGCCTAGTCTAATTACTGTTTCAGCATTAATTCTCTACTTCGTTGTTACCATCAACGTCGGCAGAGCTAGATTCAAACACAAAGTTTCTCCCCCGCAGATGACAGGAAACCCAGACTTTGAGCGAGTGGTGCGAGTTCAGCAAAATACCTTAGAGCAAATGATTCTATTTTTGCCCTCGTTGTGGCTGTTCTCGCAATTTATCAGCCCAATTTTGGGCGCCGGTATCGGCGCAGTTTGGATAATTGGACGCATTTTGTTTGCTTGGGGTTACTATCAAGCTGCCGAAAAAAGAGCGGCAGGATTTGGCATTAGTACCTTAGCTACTTTAGCTTTGCTTGGTGGGTCTTTAACTGGCATAATTATGTCGCTGCTGAAGGTTTGAGCCTAGCTTGCGATCGACATAATTGTTTTTCTACTCGTTTCCAGGCTCTGCCTGGGAACCAGTTAAATGTAATAAATGTTAGGAGTAAATATGTCAGAAACCAACAAACCCGTCTTTGAAATTAACCAGAAACTTTTTCAGCAGCTTGTAGATTGGCAAGAAAAACTTGAACGAGAAGATGAATTAGCAAGCGAGTCAGAAGACGAGAAACCAATTGAGGTAAAAAATCCTCCCGACAGTGATGAACAGCATTCTCAAACACATAATTTATAGCTGGTGGCTAGCAGCATCTTTGGGATTTCCGGCTGCTGTCTCGGCTCAAGCGCTGACACCTAGCCAAATTCAGCAAGTTAATAGCGGTTTGTTTCGTTCTAACTCTCAAGGTTTCTTTCAGCAAGGCAATCGCCAACTGGAAAGGGAAGTCGCAACTTTGTTGCAAAAAAATGTCGATTCTGAAGGCAAGATTCTGGAAATTGATGAAAAATTGCGTTCTCAGCTTTGTAGGCAAGAATTTAAAATATCGTCGTCGCATTCTGATACAATAACTTCGGCTCAGCTTGTTGATTTTCAGACCAAATTAAAAGACATTTGCAGACAGAATTAAAATTAAAGTGAGGTCAATATTCAAAGTTTAGTGTTAATGGATAAAGAGGCAATGGCAAATTTAAAAACAGCCATGCTGGAAGCGGAAACAGTGGCTCAATTGGCTGCAATCATTATTGATTATACTCATGAGGAAATAATGATAGTTTTTCACGAGCTAGAATCGGAACAACAGGAGAGAGTTAAGACTGTTTGGAAGACTGTTACTTAAAGTAGATTGGTCAAAATCAGAGGTTTTAATTTTTAACCGCAGATGTAAGCCGATAGACACAGATTTAAGTTTATTACTGTTCGCTGTGTAGAAAATTCTTAATTTGTACACAGCGAACAATGACATATCTAAACTAGGGATTCGAGGCATAATTGACGGAAATGATCGCCTCGTTGCTCGAAGTTTTGGTATTGATCGAAGCTAGCACAGGCTGGGGAAAGCAGCACTACTTTTGCGTTGTTCTGTTTGCCTAATTCTGCGGCTCGCGGGATTGCTCGTTCCATTGTTTCGACTATTTCCCAAGCGTTGTAATTTGCTTGTTCGAGCCGATCGGCAAAAATACCTGCCGCATCCCCAATTAGCAACACCCCAGCAGCTTTCGCCTTGATTGTATCAATCCAAGCGCGATCGTCCCCTTCTTTGGCGTCGCCGCCCGCAATTAAAATCGCCGGTGCGCTCACAGAAGCCAACCCGACTTGGGCGGCGTCATAATTAGTAGCTTTGCTGTCGTTGATGAAATCTATGCCTTCCCAAGTGCAGATGTGTTCGAGGCGGTGCGAAACTCCGGGGAATTTAGCGATCGCCCGGGCGATCGCACTTTTATCTATCCCCGCCAAATTAGCTGCAGCCACCGCCATTAACAAATTCTGCAAATTGTGTTCTCCCACCATCCGCAAAGAATCAGCAGGTAAAATTTTCTCGCTTTGAGCTATTACCCAACCGTTTTCGATGTACGCTCCAAAAGTGCGATCGCCCAACAGTTCTTTTTCACCTTTGACACTCGTCCAACACGCATCCGGCCAAACCTCAACTCCTTGCTGCCGCAAACAAGGATCGTCACCGTTAATTACTTGCAATTCCGACTTTTTCAGCAAATGGGCTTTAATGTTGTAGTAATTTTCTAACGTTTTGTGGCGGCTGAGGTGATCCGGCGTCAAAGTCGTCAAAACTCCGATTCGCGGCGCTACAAATGGCGATGATTCTATCTGATAGCTGCTAATTTCTGCGATTACCCAATCCGGCTGTTTTTCAGCTAAAGCTAATTCGCACGCAGCATAGCCAATATTGCCGCAAGCGGGCGCGTAAAGCCCGGCCTCGGCAAAAATAGCAGCAATTAAAGCAGTAGTAGTAGTTTTGCCGTTAGTGCCGGTAATTCCCACCCAAGGAGATTTGAGGTAACGCCACGCGAGAGCCATTTCTCCGATTGTTTCAATCCCTAACTCTCTGGCGCGCACTAATGCTGGACTGTCCCAGGGAACGCCCGGACTTACTACTATTAATTCTATAGAATCGACAGGTTCAAAAGATTTACCTAACTCCACATGAATTCCTTCGCTAGCGAATTCCTGTTGCTGTTCAAGCAAATTTGGGGAAGATGAGCGATCGCTCAGCGTTACTTCCCATCCTTCGCGTTTTAGCAGTCTTGCGGCGGCAATTCCTGATTTTCCTAGTCCAATGATATGAGCTATCGGCATAAGCTGTGTGTGTGATGGAGCGAACTTCCCTGGTTTTATAAGTTTATATCTTAACCTTGAATTGGTTGTTGACTATTGGCCATTTAGCTTATTTTTTAAGAGAGCGATCGAACTCTGCTGAGACTCGCGCGGTTCCGCAATAATTCTAATAAGTTTACTACTTTTATTAGTAAGCTTTAATGTTATTTCGATCGAGATTTTAACAAGTACCTTTCTCAAGTTGGTTTGCCTGCACACCCTCTGTTTGCCCCAGCCCCACCAGGGGTTTTCAACCCCTGTCTAACAGCTAAAGTCAATTAAAACTGACTGAAAAGTCTGGTATGTATGGCTTAGAGTCCTCATAACGAGGACTTTCGCTTTCAGACGGGGGTTGAAACGAACGGCGGACTGCGGGCAAAGGTGGAATCTGCAGGCCCAGAATATTTGGGTGTTGTCAATTTTAACTTTTGACGATCGCCCCAAAGTCAGCCAACACCCGCGCGTGATTCCGCAGCAAACCCAGTAAATTCAACCGATTTTGCTTAATTTCCGGGTCAGAATCCATCACCAAAACGCTTGCTGGCCCGTCGAAAAAGTTGCTGACAGTCGGAGCAATTTCCGTCAAACTATCTACTAACTGCTGGTAATTCCGAGTTTGTTTGGATAACAGCGTTTGCGGCACTAACTGCACGACTGCATCGTAAAAAGCTTGTTCAGACGACTTTTGAAATAACTCCGGTTTAACAGCAGTTTTCGGTTCCAATTCTATTTTATCCAAATCACCTTGAGCCGCCAAACGAGTTGAACGGTTGACTGTTTCGTAAATTAGATCCAAAGTCTGGTTATTGCGGATTTGTTGTAAGAAAAGCGCTCTTTCCCGTGCGTCCAACATATCTCTCAATGCTCGTTCAGTATATTCTGGGTCGTTTTCTCCCAAAACGGCATTTACCAAATCGTAATCTACATTCTTTTCTTCTTGCAACAAAGTCCGAATTCTTTGTAAGAAAAACTCGTATAACTGTGATAGCAACTCCGCAGGTGTTTCTGGGCGTGCGGCAGTAAATTCGGCAACAACTTCTGCGAGCAACTGGTGCAAATTGATAGGCAACTGAGCCGCCCAAATAATGTTAATTATTGCATTAGCTGCGCGGCGCAAAGCGAAGGGATCGGATGAACCAGTCGGCAACATTCCCAAGCCGAAGATGCTGACTAAAGTATCTAATTTGTCGGCTATTCCGACAACTTGACCAGTCAGAGTTTGGGGCAAATTGTCGCCCGCACCTTTGGGCAAATAATGTTCAAAAATCGCTGTGGCTACTTCTTCGGATTCGCCACTTGCTAAGGCGTATTTCTGCCCCATGATTCCTTGCATTTCGGGAAGTTCGTAAACCATTTGGGTTACGAGGTCGGCTTTGCAAAGTAAGGCTGCTCTTGCTATATAAGCTTGTTCTTCGCCTGTGATTTGCAGTTGGTTGGTGATGAGGCTGGCAATCTTGCACAGCCGATCGACTTTTGCGCGTACAGTCCCCAAATCTTCCTGGAAAGTAACTGTTGCCAACTTTGGCAAATAATCCTCTAGAGGCTTTACCAAGTCTGCTTTATAGAAAAACTGACCGTCTGCCAATCTCGCCCGCACTACTCGCTCGTTACCGGCGGCAATAATCGCCGCTTTAGCCGGGTCGCCGTTGGAAATTGTAATAAAATAGGGCAGCAGTTCGGGAAAATCCGGGCTTTTGAGAATCGGAAAATAGCGCTGGTTTGTGACAATAATTGTGGTGATTACTTCCGGCGGCAATATCAAAAATTCTTCGTCAAATTTCCCGACAACTGCGTTCGGCCATTCTACTAAGTCTGTGACTTCTTCTAACAAGTCTTCCGTAATGTCGGCGTAACCGCTTTGTTTTGTTGCTGCGGCTTCTACTTGTGCTTTAATTTGATTTTTGCGCTGGGATCGATCGACCTCCACGCAAGCAGCCCGCAGACATTCGACATAATTCTCGGCTTGCGGAATCGAGACAGGCTGCGGATGTAACACCCGGTGTCCTTGGGAAATCCGATCGCTCGTGACCGTATCCGAACCGCTCACCAATGTAATTGGCAGTACAGTATCATCTAACAGTGCCACCATTGATCGAATCGGGCGCGGAAACTTCAAATCTCCGTCGGCCCACCGCATAAATCTTTTGCCTTCTAACTTGTTAATCCACTGCGGCACAAGTTCTGTCAAAATATCCGCGGTCATCCGCCCCGGAATCTTTTTGAGCACAAACACAAAATCGCCTTTATCGGTAGCGCGAACTTCCAAAGCATCAATTTCTACGCCCTGCTTTTTCGCAAAACCTTCGGCTGCTTTCGTCGGTTTGCCATCTTTAAAAGCCGAACTCGCGGGCGGCCCTTTTACCTCTTCTTCTCTATCTAATTGCTGAACTGGCAGCCCTTTCACGAGAACTGCCAAACGCCTCGGAGTAGCGTATACATTAATAGAGTCATTTGTCAAGGATTCTTCTGCCAGCGTTGCAGGTACAAGTTGCTGCCACTGCTGGGCGCTGCCTGCGACAAAAGATGCGGGCAATTCTTCTGTACCGAGTTCTAATAAAAAGTTAGGCATATCGCACCGTAATGGAATTTTGTTTAGGGTAATTTAAGGTAATTTATCCGATCGCGCGTTGGCGAAGCTTGCAGAAGAGGATCGTAGTATCTGAAAAATACTCAAAAATCCAGGATACCACGTAAAATCGGGGGTGAAAGACAATATTCTCGACAGCCCATGACCTTGGCGGAAAGACTAGGACAAGATTGGAAGTCTCGACTCGAACAAGATTGCCCGCAGGAGAGTTCTAGCACTCGCGAGAGTGTTGTCCGCTGGCTGTTGGGAGACAAGCCCGAAAGATTTGACACTCTTAGCCCAACTCAATTGTCTGTTGCCTCTGGGGCGATCGACTTTTTATATCGAATTTTGATTTCTCGGTATCTGGGAGTACCGCCAGAAAAAGCTTACCGCAACTTGATCGGGCGGCTCGGCGGCTTGGTTGTGCTCCGCCAAAAAATCCAAGCGTGGGTTTCGCTGAGTCGGGACAGACAGCGGAGTGCGGTGGAGGTACTGCAAGAAGTGATTCAGGAAATGCTCAATTCCGATCGCTACCTGCAGCAGCAAGTCGCCTGGATTGCCGAATGCACCTCAGACAGACGCCTGCGAAATGCTTTGCTGCTAGCGAGCACAGAAGAATACTGCTTGCGGCCGATCCGCAACCAGCCGCTGCTGGTGTACCGTTTTGTCAACTACCTGCGGCGTGCCCAGCGGGGCGGGTTGACGCAGGTGCCTGCAGGAGACTGGGTGCGGCTGGTGTCGGAACAGGTTCTACCCGACGATACAGACGAACCGCTCAGCCTGTTAGACGAACAGGCTATGTCCGAGTATCGAGAAAATCAAGCTTGGGAAGAGCAGCAAACTCAGCGGCAGATTGTCCAACAAGAATTTGAGAATTATTTAGCCGCTGAAGTCGATCCGCTGGCTTCCCGGTGGCTGCGGCTTTACCTGCAAGGCCGTTCCCAAGAGGCAATTGCCGAGGAGTTGAAGGTTCCGATCAAGCAAATTTACCGCTTGCGAGAAAAAGTTAGTTACCACGCGATTCGGGTTTTTGCGGTCAAACAAGCACCGGAATTAGTCGCCAACTGGCTGGAAACTTCGCTCCAAGAACACAGTTTGGGCTTGACTCCCGCTCAGTGGCAGCAATATTTACAAAACCTCACGCCGGTGCAGCGGCAGTTGCTAGAATCGTTGAAAGCAGGGAAAAGTGTAGAGACGATCGCATCTGAATTAAAGTTGAAAACCAATCAAGTCATCGGCGAGTGGAGCAAACTGTATTTAGCAGCTCAATCGCTCCGCAACGAGTAGATTGGTAATGGGTGGCGGGCAATTGCTAATTGTGAATTGGCGGTAGCATTTTTCGGAATCCGCGCTACAAATCAATTCCCCAAAAGCCACAGAGTGCTGCGAGTTTTCCCGTGGAAAACCGCGCCATTCCCCTTGTATCAATTCAGGTTAGATCGATCGGCATATCGTAGCGCTGCCGTGACGAGCCCGCTTTGAGACGATCGCCGCCCACTCTCTGAGGTAAGATACTAGCAGCACGATCGACTTTGAGGATTTTTTAACCAATCCTAAATTCAGCGGTTGCCCGTAAATCATCGGTTGTGGTGCATCTCTAATACTTGTGCATTAAAGACATAATTCTATTGTTGCCAGCCACGGGCATCAATCTCGGGCGATCGATGATAGTGGGTCTAGACTGCGCTAGTCATCATCTAGATCTCAATCTTTTGGTAGAATTTAAGGCTGCAATACAGAAGGGAGAAAATTCTGGGACTAAGGATTTTTCTTTAAAAAAAGCTTCCGGTTGTTAGGCTAATTCCTCCGTCAGGGAAGTTGCAGCGTTTAATTTTATCGCATCAGGTTGGTGCGTCGCGCTCGATCGCGCTTCCAACTACAAAGCAGCTAATGGTACATACATCTTCAACAGACTCGGCAGCTACAATGGACTCCGATCGAATATTTCACCTAATCGATACAGTTGTCCCCTTTGAAGCTTGCCTTTACTATCAAGTTTTGCCTTTATCTCTGGAAGGTAATCTGTTTAAATTGGGCGTAGTCGATGCCCAAGATGACTCCGCCTTGGACTACGTGCAGCGGATTTTAGCTTACATGAATTGCTCAGTCACAACAGAGCCAATTGCCTCGGAAACTCAGCGCTCGATGCTCTCAGCTTACTTGCTGCACGGGAACCAGCTCCGAGAACCGAGCCAGACAGAAACCGCACCAGCCCCAACACCCAAAAATCCCGCACCAGCAACTTCAGGCCCCAATGCAGCAACGATCCTGTCTGTGCCAGAAGCCTCGATGCCCGCTCCTGAGCGGTTTAAACCTGCTGGCGCTGAGGTTCCCCCAACACCGACACAGCTATCGGTTTTGAATGTCGAGGCTTTGCACTTGTCAAGCCAAGTGGAAGTTTTGGCAACTTTGCCCGCGCCCCAACTTCTACAAGAATTGCTCGGTAGAGTGCTGCGAGAGGGTATCGGCCGCCTGTTTTTTGAGCGGCATCAGTCCCAAGGTCGCATTCTTTGGAGTCAAGATGGCGTTTTGAAATCGATGCTCGAAGGTATCGATATCGTCCTTTTCCAAGAGGTCATCGACGAGTTGAAGCGGCTGACAGATATGCCTGTTTGCCCGGTGGAACAGCCCAAACAAGTCGAAGTTGAGCGCATATATCAAAACACTCATTTGCTGTTGCGCTTGCGGGTAATGACGGTGGGCGGCAAGGAAGAAGCCACCCTGCAAGTTTTGCGGGGGGCAGCTTTGAGGTTTTACCAGCAGCAGCAGTTGTCTACTTTGAGTCGGGACGCACTGCGGCTGGCCGAAGAATTGCAGCGGAAAGTGAATCAAATTCGCGATCGAACTCGGCTTTCTCCTGTGCCTTTAGAGGGGTTGCCCGCTTTGGAACAGGTGATTAGAAATGTTGACGACCAAATTGAAGCTTTACTGCACGAACACAATCCCGATCAGTCCTAATCAGCCATAGATCAATGTTTTGAAATTTTTTTAACTTACATCAAGTCCGGTCAAATAATAATAATAATTATGTTTGTAGTGAGGACTAAATTCCCAGCGAGTTTTATGATAACTCAAGTCTTCACTACAAACCAATTTGATGGCAGTTCTGCTAGGTGACAGAATATTATACCAGTTCCAAAAAAGAATGCAATTGTATGCTCGTGTTCTAAACCCTGGTAGTCATCAGTCATTGCCAATCTAAAATCTAAAATCTAAAATCTAAAATGGTATTAGCCGTGTTCGAAAACATCCTTGTACTGCAATAAATCCAAACTCACAAAAATCGGCAAACACTGAAAACATTGCTGTGCAATTTCCCAGCGTTCTTCTCGCTGCAACATAGCAGTCAACTTTTGTTTAGCGCTCAGCAAATAGCGGACATCGTTAGCAGCGTAGCTGAGTTGCTCGTCTGAAAGATGCTCAGAATTTCCCCAGTCAGAACTTTGAGAAGTTTTGTTGAGTTCTACTTTTTCCAATTCTTGGATTAAATCTTTAAGTCCGTGTTTGTTGGTGTAAGTTCTCGCCAGTTTGCTTGCAATTTTTGTGCAAAAAACAGGTGCAATGTCAATACTTAAATTGTAACGCATTGTTGCCATATCAAAGCGCGCAAAATGAAATACCTTCTCAATATTTTCAGCTTCCATTAGCTTTTTTAAATTCGGGGCCGCAGTCTGGCCTTTAGCAATCCGCACCGCCGCAACTTTACCTTGCGGATCGCACAACTGAACCAAACACAAGCGATCGCGCCACGGCATCAAACCCATTGTTTCCGTATCAACGGCGATCGCCTCTGCTGTCAAATAGTAAGATAAGAGAGAATCGGGAATATCACGATCGCACACTTGAAAATCTGCAAATTCCATTATTAGTAATTTTTGACTGTTGACTGTTGACTGTTAACTGTTGACTGTTGACTGCCCTCTTCTCTCTTCCCTCTTCCTTCTTCCTTCTTCCGACTTCCCTCGGACTGACATCCCTTACATCCGTCGAGCGAATCCGTTGCCGAACTTCCTTCTTCCTTCGGCTTACCGACTGAGAACAAAAAGCTGAGTAAAATAATACTCACCTTTGGCATTTTTGGCAATTCCAATACCTGTCACATTAAACTGACCTTCCATATTTTTGCGGTGGCCGTCACTTTTAATCCAACCCTCAACAGCATTGCGTACCGGGTCGCTGTAGCCAAAATTGTAAGCAAGATTTTCAGCTACACTTTTATAAGGAATCGTAATAGCTTTCGCCCGCCCCTCAAATCCATCGTGACTGAAACTTACTTTACCCTTAGCCATATCTTCGCTGTGAATTCTTGCTATCTGACTGATTCGCGGATCTATACTCAGCGGCGGCAACTTTTTAGATGCTCGGTATTGATTGATCTGTTGGTTGACCGCTTTTTCTAAGTCAGTAATAGCACTCGAAGCAACATTAGTATTCATGGGAGTTTGTGGCAGCGATCGCGTAGGAATGGAGGTGTCACACTTAGGCAGGATTGTCAACAATCCCAAGCACATCAAAATCAAACCTTTGGACATGAAATCAAACGAGAAATAAAGTTAATTGTTACCAATTCCTACAGAGCGATCGCCCCACATTCCGCTAACCTAGATATTCAGAACCTTCGCTACAGTGTTCACGTCTTTGTCGCCGCGTCCGGAACAGTTAAGCACAATGCGCGGATTGCCTGTTAGCTGCGGGCACAGAGTCTCTAAATAGGCGATCGCGTGAGCAGTTTCCAAAGCCGGAATAATCCCCTCCAACTGCGAAAGCCGCTGAAATGCTCCCAGTGCTTCTGCATCAGTTACGCTATAATATTCAGCTCTGCCCGCATCCTTCAAATAACTATGTTCCGGCCCCACACCCGGATAATCCAAACCCGCACTAATCGAATGTGGCTCAATCACTTGACCTTCATTATCTTGCAGCAAATAACTCATAGCCCCGTGCAGAACTCCCACACTTCCCTTAGTCAAAGTAGCAGCGTGTTTATCAGTTTCCACACCTTCGCCCGCCGCTTCAATACCGATCAATCTGACAGTTTCTTCCCCGACAAACTCGTGGAAAAGACCCATTGCATTAGAACCGCCGCCGACGCAAGCTAATAAAATATCTGGCAAACCACCCCACTTTTCTTGACATTGAGCGCGGGTTTCTTGACCGATTATCGCATGGAAATCGCGCACCATCATCGGGTAAGGATGGGGACCCGCTACGGAACCAAGAATGTAATGAGTTGTTTCGACATTTGTCACCCAGTCGCGAATTGCTTCAGAAGTCGCATCTTTCAGAGTTCCCGTACCCGCAGCCACCGGCCGCACTTCGGCTCCCATCAAGCGCATTCTAAACACATTTAAAGCCTGTCTTTCCATGTCATGAACGCCCATGTAGACAACGCATTCTATACCGAAACGAGCGCAAACTGTGGCAGTGGCAACGCCGTGTTGACCTGCACCAGTTTCAGCAATTACCCGCTTTTTGCCCATGCGTTTTGCCAGCAATGCTTGAGCTAAAGCATTGTTGATTTTGTGAGCTCCGGTGTGGTTTAAATCTTCGCGTTTGAGGTAAATTTGCGGGCCAGTTCCGTCTGCTTTAGCGTAGTGCTCGGTGAGGCGTTCCGCAAAATACAAAGGGCTGGGGCGGCCGACATAATCTTTGAGCAATTGTTGAAGTTGCTGTTGAAATTCCGGTTCGCTGCTGTATTTGTGGAAAGCAGCTTCTAGTTCAAATAACGCCGGCATCAGGGTTTCGGGGACGTATTTGCCGCCGAATTTGCCGAATCTGCCGAGGGAGTCGGGGCGTTGGGGGCTGGTTTCGGTGGTGAGAGGCAGGGGAGTGACAGTCATTTGATTTTAGATTTTAGATTTTAGATTTTTTAGATTCGCGGGTAAGCTATAGGCTTGGTGTCGATCGTACCAAATTGGTTGTGGACTTGAGGCGATCGAACAAATTTAATTATAATTCCTTGAACGCTTGACGGGCTAATACAATAAGTAGAAGATAGAGCGCATTCCGAGCGATCGCAACCATACCCCAATCCCCTAAAACTAGAAATACCAGTAAAAAAAGTTCAAGCATTTTAACCTATGGCAGCATCAAAACGCAAAGATTCTGACAGCAAAACAACCGAGGGCAAACGAATAGTTTACTCCGAATTTGGCAGCGTTGACAACTCGGCAGCCCTCCAACGGGGAGTTGCCGAAGTTCCCCCCAATCAACAAAACCTCAAAATCGAAGCATCCCGAAAAGGACGCGGTGGCAAAACAGTTACAGTCATCAGCGGCTTTCAGGAAAAACCCGAAACATTAGCAACTTTAGCCAAGCAGCTAAAAGCCCAATGCGGTACTGGCGGCACAGTCAAAGATAATGAAATCGAAATTCAAGGCGAACACAAGCAAAAGCTGCTAGAAATTATCACAAAGCTAGGCTACAAAGCTAAAATTAGTGGAGGGTAAATTAGTCAATAGCCATCAGTGTATGGGCGGGACGAGTTTATGATATACTTATTTTAAAACATAGATGCTTGGTAAAACCCGCCCCTACATCGCGCCAATTCTACGATCGCGAATCAGCCAGAAATGATATTACCAATTACCGCCAATTTTTAATGTACACTCGACCTTTAGCTCGTTTAATCGAACAATTGCAGCGCTTGCCCGGAGTCGGCCCAAAAACAGCCCAGCGTTTAGCTTTACATATTTTGAAGCGACCGGAAGAAGAAGTGCAAGCCCTAGCTAAATCTTTGATTGATGCCAAACAGCAAGTAGGTTTCTGTCAAGTATGCTTTCACTTATCTGCTGACCCTGTTTGCGAAATTTGCCGCAATACCAACCGCGACACTCATACCATTTGTGTAGTGTCAGAATCCCGCGACGTAATCGCTTTAGAAAAAACGCGGGAATATATGGGTAAATATCACGTTGTTGGTGGCGTTATCTCGCCGATGGATGGAATTGGCCCGGAACAATTGAACATTCAACCGTTAGTTCGGCGGGTCAGCCAGCAAAAGGTTAAGGAAGTAATTATTGCTATTAGTCCCAGCGTGGAAGGCGAAACTACTACTCTTTATATCGGTCACTTATTAAAACCTTTTACCCTAGTGACGCGCATAGCCTTTGGTTTGCCGATGGGGGGAGATTTGGAATATGCCGATGAGGTTACATTGGCTCGCGCTTTGGAAGGAAGGAGGGAGTTGGATTAGTTGAAAACGGGTGATGGCTGATTTAAAAATAAGAGAAACGAACGGCGAATACGCCAAGGAAACAAAGGAAGAGAAGAGAGGATGAAGACTTTACAATTGATGCGACGACAGCTATATCCTAAGCTTCTGCGATTGCTTCGCTGAGGCTCGTAATGACAAATTTGTAAGATATGAAACCCGCGTCGGCGGGTTTTGTCTGTGTAGCGACAGGTTGAAACCTGTCGGGTATTTGGTATTTGCTATTTGGTCTTGAGTTTCGTTGTTCCCTGTCGTCACTGCCGCGAAAGGGTAAACTGGACAAAGTTACCGAGAGTAGTAAAAAATCATGACAAAATTCGATCGACCTTTCACCTACCCCACAACCCGCAAAATCGACCAAACAGATGATTACCACGGCGTCCAAGTACCCGACCCTTACAGGTGGCTGGAAAATCCTGACTCAGAGGAAACCCAAGCTTGGGTGGAAGCCCAAAATGCAGTCACGTTCGGCTACCTCAACGAAATTCCGGCGCGGGAAAAAATCAAACAGCGCCTGACTCAACTTTGGGATTACGAGAAATACGGCATACCTTTCAAAGAAGGCGAGCGCTATTTCTACTACAAGAATGACGGCCTGCAAAATCAATCCGTACTCTATACTTTAACATCCCTCGACAGCGAACCCAAAGTATTAATTGACCCCAACACACTCTCCGAAGATGGAACCGTTGCTTTGGGTAGCGTAGCTATCAGCGAAGACGGCAAACATATGGCTTACGGTTTGTCAACCTCCGGCTCGGATTGGCAAGAATGGAAAGTCCGCGATATCGAAACAGGTGCAGATTTATCGGATCATTTAAAGTGGGTGAAATTCTCAGGTGCCTCTTGGACTCACGACGGTAAAGGCTTTTTTTACAGCCGCTACGACGAACCCAACGAAAAAACCAAACTCGAAGATGTTAACTATTACCAAAAACTGTTTTATCACAAGTTAGGAACAGCCCAATCTGAAGACGTATTAATCTACGATCGCCCCGACCAAAAAGAATGGGGATTTAGCGGCGGCGTCACTGAAGACGGCAAATATCTAATTATATCAGTTTGGCAGGGAACTGAAACAAAAAACCTGATTTTCTATAAAGACTTAACTGCCCCTGAATCGCCTGTTGTAGAACTGATTAACGAATTCGAGGCAGAGTACAGCTTCATCGACAATGACGGCCCTCTGTTCTGGTTTCAAACAGACTTAAATGCACCCTGCGGCCGGGTAATTGCGATCGACACCAACAATCCCCCTCCTTTATCCCTCGCTGGCGATGACAGTCAAGGGAAATTTACAGAAATTATCCCCGAAGCACCCGAAACCCTCCAAGGTATTGGCATCCTCAACAATCAATTTGTGGCTTCTTATCTGAAAGACGCTTACACCAAAATTAAAATCTTCAACTTAGACGGCTGTTTCGCGCGGGAAATAGCTTTGCCGGGAATCGGTTCGGCGGGAGGATTTGATGGCAAGCGGCACGATACCGAAACTTTTTATGCTTACACGAGTTTCACTACACCAAACACTATTTACCGCTACAACATGGTGACGGGCGAAAGCACAATTTACCGCCAGCCGAATGTAGATTTTAACCCCGACGATTACGAGACAAAGCAAGTATTTTATCCCAGCAAAGACGGCACGCAAGTACCGATGTTCATCACCCACAAAAAAGGCTTGCAGCTTGATGGCAATAATCCCACTTATCTTTACGGATACGGCGGTTTTGGCGTGTCGCTAACTCCGAGTTTTTCCATTAGCAATGTGGTGTGGTTGGATCTGGGGGGAGTTTATGCGATCGCCTGTTTGCGGGGCGGCGGCGAGTACGGCGAATCATGGCACCAAGCAGGGACAAAGTTGAACAAGCAAAACGTGTTTGACGACTTTATAGCTGCTGCTGAATGGTTGATCGAAAACAAATACACAAAACCTGCCAAATTGGCGATCGCAGGTGGAAGCAACGGCGGTTTATTAGTAGGGGCTTGCATGACTCAGCGACCGGAATTGTTCGGTGCGGCATTGCCCGCAGTCGGGGTTATGGATATGCTGCGCTTCCACAAGTTTACCATTGGTTGGGCCTGGACTTCGGAATACGGTTCTCCCGAAAATGCCGAGGAATTCCCGACAATTTACGGCTATTCTCCCCTGCACAACCTCAAACCGGGAACGGCTTATCCGGCGACAATGATTACAACTGCCGATCACGACGATCGCGTGGTTCCGGCCCACAGTTTCAAGTTTGCTTCTGCTTTGCAAGAAACCCACGCGGGAGAAAAACCCGTGTTAATTCGGATAGAAACTAAAGCGGGACACGGAGGCGGCAAGCCTACTGCTAAAGTGATTGAAGAATTGGCTGATGAATGGGCTTTTTTAGTGCGCGAACTCGATATTGACGCTTAGCAAGCCGCGTTAGGGTGTGCGATCGACGCAGTTTGATGATTTAGATAGAAAGACGGTGTAAAGGGCGATCGTTCTTTTTGTATTCAAGGGCGATCGTTCTTTTTTGTGACCGCAATCCTGCTATTAACATATATAATTTTCCACTTTGTTTTTATTAACTTTTGTAGCGTTGAGTGGCTATTATTACATTGCTGTGAGTTTACTGCACGCCAAATTCGTATAAATATAAGTATAAATCTCTAGAAGTTTGGTCCTCTCAACTTGCAACAGCGATCGCACCTCAAAGTCAAAATCTGCCAATTTTTAGGAAATTAATATTTTCAGTATATTTACGGTTCAAGCTGTCTGATCCAGCCTCGATATCACCAGACGAAGCAAAGCGCTATGAGGGGTCAGACCCCTTGTGCTGATAAATCCGTAAGTAATTTACCATATAACTAACCTTAGACCTGATATCATTTTTCCCAAAAATAGAGCATCTTGGCTAATACAAAGGCTGTCACCCCTTATTCATGTTAGAATTTCCAGCCATGGGCCGCATCAGGACATCCTAGGGCGATCGCAGCCAATCCTGTCTAATGATTGACTAAGATCATAAATAACAAATAGAGGTAACTATTATGTATCTTTAAAAAATAATTTTTAAAACTTTATAGTTGAAAGTTTATCGTCATCTATGAAAAGGGGTAGCTTAAATTTAGCAACCAAATTAACCAAAAATTAAAACCATCCCAACCAAATCTGTCAAATTTGTCAGGCGCGCCAACACGGAAATCTACCAATATGGAAACTAAAATCTTGAGACAAGCCAGCTATAAAGCAGAGACTGCTAGCCGAAAAAATCTAGCGATTGTGGATTCACAAGTAGAAAACTACCAAGAGTTTCTCAGGGGAGTGAAACGCGGTACAGAAGTAATCCTGCTCGATAGAACCCGGGATGGAATCGAACAAATTGCCGAAATAGCAGCCTCGCGGCACAGCCTCAACAGCATTCAAATAGTTGCTCACGGCGCATCAGCATCAGTAGAAATCGGCTCAACAGAACTCAATATTTACAATATAGAAACCTATGCCAGCCAATTGCAGCAGTGGGGTAAAGCTCTCAACGAAACAGGTAGTATTCTGCTGTTAAGTTGCAACACAGGTGCCGGAAAATTAGGTCTAAAATTCATACAAAAACTCAGCCAAATAACAGGAGCAAATGTTGCGGCTTCCAATAATTTAACTGGTAGTGCAGCACTAGGCGGCGACTGGAAATTAGAAATTGCCACAGGACAAATAAATACCGAAATAGCCTTTGAAAAAGAAGTCCTAGAAGGCTATGCATCAGTCCTGGCTACCTTAGCGGCTGAAGAATTTAAAAATTCAACAGTAATCGGGCCTTGGATATATGGAATTGGCAACCCCACTACAGCTAACCCAGGCTTAACCGCAGGTAGTACAGCCAACCCCAGCGGCGTTATTCCCGCTTTAGGGACTGGCGATACACCCGGAAGCGGTACTTTGAGATTAACCTCAAACGCCTTTGGACAAGCAGCTTTTGTCATCTACAACAACCCCATCTCCGCCACTGAGGGCCTGAGAGTTACCTTTGATTTCTTTGCCTATAACAGAGGCACTACCCCTTCTCCCGGTGATGGTTCTCTCCTTGGTGCCGATGGCATTAGTTTTTTCCTCATTGACGGAACAGCTACGCCAACAGAAGCCGGAGGCTATGGTGGCTCTCTTGGCTATGCTCAAAATACTAATTCAAATTCACCCGGTATTGTAGGAGGTTATTTAGGTGTCGGATTAGACGAATTTGGCAATTATTCTAGCGTTATTGCTGGAAAACAGGGTGGCATCTCGAACAATCCAAGTGATAGACGACCTGATGCAGTAGGACTTAGAGGCAGAGCAAGCACAATCCCAACCGAAAATTATAAATTTTTAGGTTCTAGTCTTTTAACTAACAGTTTGACTGGCGTTTCCATTGGCATAGACAATAAAGATACAAGCATTCGCGCTGAGGCTAAAAGAACCGTCCAAATTACATTATTCCCGACAAATAATTCACCAACATCTCCTAACCGTCTGACAGTAGCCTTCGACGTGAACAGGAACGGCACATTTGATGCGGGCGAAACACTGATCGACATACCAAATTTGGCAACCATAAACGGAGAAGTGCCACGTACTTTTAAATTTGGCTTTGCTGCTTCGACAGGGGGAAATACAAACATTCACGAAGTTAACAATGTCATCGTCGAAAGTATAAATCAACCTACACTCGTAGCCGACGTTTCTATTGTTAAAAAAGGCCCGATCTATGCCATACCCAATAGCACCATTACCTATACGATTACCTCCACAAATAACGGGCCTAACAGCGCCGAAAGCGTCCTGATTCAAGATCCGCTCCCAGAGGGCTTAACTTTCGTCAGCACTGACAACAACGGTAGTTTCAATCCCACAACGAGGACGGTCATCTGGCCGGCGATTCCGACTCTGGCTAACGGTGCTAGCGAAACCCGCACCATCACCGCAAGAGTTCCGGCAACAGGCGGTGCTGCCTTAACTAACACTGCCTATAGTACCTCCAGCACTTTTGATCCAAATCTAGCTAACAACAATAGTTCTCAACCCATCTCTCAAGTCTCAACTACAATTGTTGATGCTCTTGCCGACCTAGTTACCACCAAAAGCGGGACTGCGGCAGCAGCACCAGGTGAAAGAGTTACTTACACAATTTCGACAGTCAACAACGGCCCAAGCACAGCCGAAAACGTCACCATTACCGACACCATCCTTCCGAATTTAACAGGAGTCATCCCCTCCAACGGCGGTGTCTACGATCCGGCTACAGGTATAGTCACCTTCGCCGCAGGCAGCGTCACCAACACAGCCACCGTCACCAACACAGTCAGCTTCATCGCACCTGCATCCGGCAGCGTCAGCAACACCGCCCGAAGTACCTCAACTACGACTGACCCCACTCCCGCCAACAACCAAGCTACATTCACCACACCTCTGACACCTAGTGCCGACCTAGTTACCACCAAAAGCGGGACTGCGGCAGCAGCACCAGGTGAAAGAGTTACTTACACAATTTCGACAG
>NZ_JAUBQS010000151.1:0-2324 GCF_036701355.1 Microcoleus sp. Pol12B3 | reverse complement strand
CTGACCTATCTTTTTTTACCACAAGTCGGTTAACACCTCACTCTATCTTGGTTGCGGCGGGGTTGTCACCCCGCCAGGTAATTGGGACTTCTATTCTGATTTTGGATTGACCCCAAACATAACCAGTCAAATCACCATGAAGTAGATGACATTCATCTAAAAACAATACTATTGTTTCCCCAGATTCTATACCAGCCTTGTTTTTAAATAAAATATCGTTAATTTCTTCTGTCTTTTTTTTTACCAGTTCTTCATCAAATTTAGGATTGGTTTTTTGAGTTTTTTTCCAACTAATTTTCGCCCGATCGAAAAGTTCATAGTAACTCTGTTTTGATTTATATACCACACCAAATTCTCGCTCTAAATAAGTAACCAGCTCATCTAAATTCCAATATTATTTATTCTTTAACCACTCGATTACTTCATCATTTTGTTGAGCTGTTAAATACCCTTTTGACCCTTTATGTCCTAGTTTGATTCCGGCGATGCCTTTGGTTTCACATTGTTTTTTCCAATAACCAATAAAAAATTTACTTACACCTAAAATTTTGCTGATTTCATGGTAGATATTACCTGCAAGCGCCATCCTTACAGCTATTGCTCGTTTGAGTTCTCTGGCATCGATATCGCTTTTAATGAAAGCTTCTAAACAAGCTATTTCTTTTTCCCTATCTTTTTGTGGCAGTTGTAAGTTATTCATTTTTTTATGGTCACAATCAAGTATTGCATATAATTATATCACAATCATGATAATGATTTAGGATTGCTATAGAAGTGATTTTCTGACCACACATTCGATACATTGGGGAATTGAATGTTACCACAGAGCCATCAAACAACTTTGTGGGATTAAAAAATTTATGGTGAGAAGTTCTCCGGCTATTGTCACCCATTTCTTCTGTTCAATTCGGGCTTTTGTCCAATTAGAATTGATGAGGGCAGAGGCATTGATTGATAATTGGTATGAAATTCAAAGAAATTTATCGTTAGAAGTAGCCCGTGATTTTATTCTCCATTACCTGAATCAAAAAGTAGGTCTAAAAGCTGAATATTATTAACTAACCGCTAAGTTCCTATTAATATCCTCGCAAAAAATCTGCATTTAAGAGATTTTTGCAATTGTTTGTGATGGCCAAAATTAAACCTGCTAAAGGAATTCCGTAATTTTAGCACTTGCTTCATATTTGGGCTGATTTGTCAAGGCGTAAGTCCTAAGTTGGGGCAAGTCATCAGGTCTATCCTTGAAGTAATTAATGTTGGCTGCTAGCATCTCAATCAATCCCTGGTCATCGGACACATTAGCAAGGACTGCAATGAATGAAGAACGGGAATCCCAGGCTATCCACTGCCAAATGACGCTTGATGCCATTGGTAGCTTTGTAAAAGTAAAACCCTTTGGATTCAACTCCAGCATTACAGGTGTTTTTCACCGCTTGTGAGTCGATGATTAGCAACATTGTCCATGTTGTTTTTTTTTGACCTGTGTTCGCTTGGGCGTACAAAGTATCTCGAATCTGCTCTACTAACACGCCGTCTGAGTGCCACTGCTTGTAGTGCCAAAATACTGTGCAGTAGGGTGGCAGGTAGACAGGGCAGGTCACCCCAGTTGCCACCGTCCTTCAGTTGGTAGAGGATGCCGTTCAAAATTTGAGGCGCAAGTCCACCGAGGCGGTGTCGTTTACTTTTTTTGAGGTAAGAGTGGCTCAATGATTTCCCACTCCTCGTCGGTTAGGTCGCTGGAATATGCCATTTATGACTAATTCTAGCTCCTCATCCAAGACCCCAAATAGGTTCTATATCTCGCTTGAGTCGCAACGCCGGACACTTTATCGGGATTAACCTCCGTCCACTCTACTTATTGCTATTTTACCGCCATAACCATTAGTCTTTCAGCAACGCTGATTATTTAATATGGTTTCTAATTACACTATCATTGTGCCTGTTCAGGACGGCGATGTCTGAGGGGTTTAACCCCTCAGACATCGCCAGTCTCTTTTTCTCACAGACTTACTAAACCCTAGGAAGAGTGAGCGTGATCTTTGCTTAATTTTTCTTAATATCCCGTGGTAAAGGTTAAAGAAGAACGCCTGGTTGAGGACGATCACATCCTTAAAGCAAAGTTGACACCCATGAAATGTGCCTTACCTAACCTATACTCGACGAAGTAAGGCGCATCATCATGTTGAACCACAGAGTTCTTCTACCAATGGGTGGGAGATTGTCAGGGCAAAAGCCGTATTTTGGTCTAAAAAAAGATCCCTTCCCGGAAAGAGGAGTCAGCCAGCGGAGGCAGGATCGGGAATAAACAGCTCAAATCGTTGGTG
>NZ_JAUBQS010000055.1:35963-41183 GCF_036701355.1 Microcoleus sp. Pol12B3 | reverse complement strand
ATGAGGACGACCAGACATTGTAATTCTCTCCTTTACTTTTTACACAAGTCTATCACATCTTTAAAAAAATGGTATCAGACCTCCCAAAGGAATGCTGCTGTGGGGGCCGCCGGGGACGGGCAAAAGTTTGAGTGCGAAGCTAGCTGCTAAGAAGCTAGGTTATGCGCTTTTAGCAGCAAGTTGGGGCAATATTCTAGGTTCCTCTAATCCCGACCGCGCTCTCAACAAAATGCTGGATACAGCCGATAATTTGGGCGGCTGCGTGCTGTTCTTTGACGATTTTGACAAGGGTTTTTCTGGCTGGGAATCAAATGCTGATGGCGGTGTAGCTAGACGGCTGTCGCAGAAATTGCTCACCTGGATGCAGGAACATGAGAGCCCCGTGTTAATGTTAGCTACTGTTAACCGCTTAGAAATGCTGCCGGCTGAACTTATTCGCAGATTTGACGACGGCGGAATCTGGTTTGTGGATTTGCCACACAGCGGCGCTCGCTATGAGATTTTCAATTTGCACTTAGCTAAGTATTTCCCAGAGCAGTTTGGGGAAGGAAAAGAGAATCTTTGGAGCGACAGGCAGTGGTATTCGCTACTATCTGATTATGCGGGAGCAACGAGTGCTGAAATTGCGCTCGCAGTTAAACGCTGTGCTGAACGAGCTTATTGTGAAGGACGACCTGGTAAAATTGAATTGGCCGATCTGCGTTATCAGAGAACTCAGTTTGTGCTGTCGTTTGAGCGTTCTTCTGAAGATATCCAGGGGATTCGGAATAAAGCGTCCTTTGCTCGGCCTGCTTCTGGGGGCGATCAGTCTAAATTTGCGGCGGCAGAGCAAGAATTATTCGAGTATCGGGCACCTGCTTACGAGAAAACTTGACTGTACGATCAACAGCAATAGCAGGGTTTTATTGGCATCGAAAATCAATTCCAAGATTTCTGCCGCATTAGATGGTGCGGTGCAAACAAGAGAAGTATTGTAAAACTTCATTGAGTTTATAAGCAATAGTCCGGACAGTTTTTATATGACCCAATGGCTTATACCAATTCACTATGAAGATACACTAAATGAGGCTGATGTCTTTCTGGTTGGAACTATATCCTTAGCGTTATATTAAATGCAGCTTCATAGTGAATTGGTATTAGGCTCTAAGACTTTGAGCCACTGTGGATAATTAAATCAATGTCAGCTCCACCCCTGACTTACATTTAATTCGACTTTTTTATGCTCCTTGCCCCGCGTAAGCTTGTAGTATCGTTCCAAAAACTGTCCGGAGTATTGTTTAATACAAAGCCAAATAAACAAGTTCTTTTGTCTGGCAGATCGATTTTTAAGTATTTATACTGTATCGAGCGGTTCGCGCTAGACTATCCCACGGAATTTACTGCCCGCCCGCACCCCATGTGACAGTTGGGGTGCGGAATGTGGGTTTCATCTGGGGTAAATTTGACCAATTCCGGCGCAATATCCCCTAGAGCGCGATCATCGATGCACTGCAAAAATTGGTGCAGCAACTCTTGGGAGAACCAGACGAACAGATGGAAGTGTGGCGATCGCATCTCCACACTCTTCCAGGGCGAAATGTCCAGTATTGAGGAAGGTGTTGAGGCTGATGGCTACCAGATTTTGAACACCATTGGTGTATTGCCAACGAGTTCCTTCCACCAGGGTGAGGAGAAATTTGAGTTTATCTGCACTCTCAGGGGAGCGATCGCGCCAGTATGCTCTGACAGGTTCCCAAAATTGGAGTAATTACCATAGGTTCATCGGAATTGACCTTCACGAGCAAGGTTTAAGCGTCCAATAAACCAGTCTGCGAAATTGTCCTACATTTCACCACTTAATATCTGCCAGTTAAACGCCAATTTAGGAATGCAGTTGCTACTTAAACGTCAACTGCTGAAGTTCCTTTTGATTCCAGTTGCCTAACCTGGCTGCAGCTTCATAGGTGCTTTGTAAGAACTCTAACAACGTCTGATCCGGTGATTCTGCCTCACGGACAGCATCATAGGGCAAAATAAATTCACCCAACTCTTTATTGTAAAATGCAGCATCAGGACGAACCTCAGCCTGCTTAAACCCATCGGGTTCTGGGTACGCATAGGAATAAAACGCTGGGTATGATAATCCGGCTCCGGGCCAAAATCCGGCACTACTGACTTCCTGGGAATAGGCTTCCTGCGCCACTGCATCCGGTAGATTTGGCACCCCTCCCGGATGCTCAGGAGCCGATCGCCCCGAAAAGCGAGTCACTGCTAAATCAAAACTCCCCCAGAAAAAATGAACCGGACTAACCTTGCCGGAAAAATGGGAGCGAAATTCTCGAAAGACGCGATCGGACTGTAGCAGCACTCGCCAGCATCGATTGGCATAATCCGCATCATAAGTAGCATGGGTTTCATCCTGCTCAAATCGAATTGGATTGGGGACTTCATTTGGTTTAGTGTTAATTGTGATGTGAATATCCAATGCTCTGAGCGTTTCCATCACGGTTTGATAAAAATCAGCGACCGAGCGAGGGTAGAGGGCGATCGCCCGTCTTGCCCCTTCGCTGGTTTGAATCAGCAACTCATGATCAATGAAATCAAAGTCGATTTGAAAGATGCGGCTGCCATAGGGAATCGTGGAAGTGGTCAGTCCCCGAACGGTTAGATAGAGGGGAATATGCCAGGAATGATTAATCCACGGAGTTTGGGCAAATCGGATTTTGCCGATGATTTGAGTCCACATGTGCAAGGTGGCATAGGTCTCTTGCCATGCGTCCAGGGGTAAACTCGGCCAAATATCTGTTAGGGCAGGCTGATTTGACATCATGATTTCCTCGCGAGTAGAAAAGGGGCGCGTGATCAATAGTTCTTCTGTTGTTCGTCGGTAAAACACCACAGCCATTGTTCTCCCAATTCGGCTGAACTAATCACCGCATGTCCACTTTCTTCGTAATGGCGGCGAGCGTGTTGATTTTTAGACGAGTCGCAGCACAGCATTTTGCCGCAGGTTTGACAAATTCTCAAGTGAACCCAGGGATCGCCAACTCGCATGCATTCCTCACAGCGGAATACCGGGTAATTGGCTTTTGAAATCATATTCTCCAGCGTCAGTTCGTTCAGGTGTTGACAAGACATGGAAGATTCCTGTGAATGTGCAAGATATGTACTTGCTCAAATGGGATACAGCCATTTGCGAAAGAGTTGAGTGAGGCGCGGCATAATCACGTAGGTCAGCAGGGCAACCGTTAGACCTGTAACCAACAAGGTTCTGAGCAATACCGGAAGCCCAACCAGGAGCGGTACTAGCAAACGGTTGAGAATAGATATCGTAAAAAATACTCCCAGCCATGTCACGATCGCCATTTTGTAGCGCGGAGGTGGAGCCTTCATGGGTTTGTTAGGAAGCGTAAACCAGGTTTCCAGACCCGTTAGAGTTTGAATGGTTTCAGGCTTTTCAATCAAGGGCTGCAACCGCTCCAGCCATTCCTGCCGCACACTGGATTCCAGCCAGGTTTTGAGGTTGTCGTAATGATCAAATCTGAGAATTGCCACATATTCAGGATGAGTGTGGTCACAGGGTCGGATCACGCTGACTCCTAAGTGTCCCTTAAATTGGTGAGCAGCCGTCGCAATTCCGTGCAACCATTCCTCATAACCTTGTTCACGTCCTGGTCTCACGATATGAGAAATCACGGCGGTGACTAGATAGTTTTCTTGACTGGTATTGCTCGCCAATGGTTCTTCCAACATAGAATTTAACAGTCCGGGAAATTGGATGGTTAAAACAGAAAAACAGCTCTTACCGTGCCTGTATAGACTCTAAAACTGAAACGTCGTCCGAATAATGCCAACAAAAATCGTGTCATTATTGCTGTTGTGTTCAGGGTTGGTAATGACGATTACACCAGGAGTGATTGAGAGATGGTCGTTCATTTGAAACCGGTAGAAAGTTTCAAAGTGCAATGAGGTGCTACGATCGCTTACTCCAAACTGATTGCTGATCACTCTAGGCGGTTGTCCAAAAACAAAGCCTAATAAGTTTCCTTCCTTACCCAAATCTGGAAATCCAAAATTAACTGCGTAGTAAAAAATCTCAGCAGTAGGAGCATTGGAGAGGTCTTGCGCCGATGCCCGGAGATATCCTATCCATCCTCCCAATCTGAAAGCAGGGTTAACAAGCCAGGAAGCCGTAAGACTATAGCTATCCCCAACAATGCTGGTACTGTTTCCATTAAAGGGATCATTGGTAATGGCACTACTGGTACCAATATCAATTGAATTCAAAGAACGAGCATAGGTTAAGCCCAAACTTAAGGATTCTGTGGGTTTGAGTGTCAGTTGTGCTAAGGCAGAGTAAGAACCATCAAATAATCCAGATCCCGCAGTCGGGTTGTTGGCGTTACTAGCAAGATAAACCAGTGTCAAATTGATGGCTGAGTTAAAGTTATGGTTGATACCAACACCTGTCCCACCTGTTTCTTCACGATAGATAGGGCTACGCACCCCAAATGCGGAAATCGAACCTCTGCCATCACTTCCCAATAGAGGGTTAATCGTATCAACCACATCAAACAAAGTGCCCTGGGCGATCGCAGTCACCCTAGTATCTGACCCGATGGGAAATTGATAATAAAGTTGATTGAGAATGAACTGATTGTCTGTATTACCATCAAAACTTAGGCGAGCCATATTGGTTCCTGTGGCTGCTCTAAAGTTTGGAATATTACCAGCCTGAAATCGAATTCTCAGTAAATCTTGCCCCGTAAAACTGGTGTCCGAGATCAACCGCGCACGACCGCTAAAAATGATAGTGTCACCGATCTCACCCCTAGAACCAGGTGTTTCTCCTGGTGATACAGCTCTATCACTGCCAAATGCACCGCTCACAGCAAAAACGACCTCTCCAGTCAATTTTGTTGTAGGGGAGAATTGCTGAGACTCTAATCGAGTTGTGCGGGTTTCTAAGGAATCTACCTGTCTACGCAATGTTGAGAGTTCTGATGCAAATTCCGCTTGAAGTCTTTGTAGTGTTTGTAGATTTTCTCTTTCCGCCAGATCTACTGTTGCACTGGCTAGTAGCTGATCTAGCCGATCTAGACAAGCATTTAGCCCAGCAGCAAACTCATAACGAGTAATGGCTCGATTGCCCTGAAATAGTTGATTTGGATAACCAACCATACAGTCGTAGCGATCTACTAAGGCTTGTAATGCTGCAAATGCCCAATCGGTCGGTTGCAC